>CAJQNG010000137.1 GCA_905479635.1 uncultured Boseongicola sp.
ATTCTGTCTCTGTGCATTCGTCCAATGTCATCTCTAGGAGGTGCTCCAAACTTGGGGCCGATCAATCCTGAAGACTGTGAGCCTCCAAATTAAGAGGCTCCGCGTCGCCCTAATCAACGCGGTGTGCTGATTAATTGGGGGGAGGTCATGCGGATTTAACGTCAATGCCAGCGCCGCAGACCGCAAAACCGGCGCCTCTTGATGACTGTGCTTTTGTTGGCCTCGGTTCGAGGAATTGCATGACTTCAGGCTTCTCAACTCGCGTTCCAACCAGAACTCAGACCAGTGCAATCCTACACATTTTACTATTTGCGGCGTTGTTCCGGGTCATGTTGAGGGCTGTATTCGTTCGATAGCTTGATTTTGATCAAGGTTGCCCGCTCTCTTTCAGGGATGCTCAACCGAAGTGAGCGGGTTTTTTCTTTTTGCTGGTGACAACACAGCGGAGATGAGTTCGCTGGTGAACTTTTACCCTATCGCCGCGGGCAGGGCGCAAGACTATGAGGGGATAAGACTTGAAAAACCGAAGAACCATTACGCTGCCCACAGGCACGGTTCCAGGACCCGCACCTAAAATCAGGGACGTGCCTTTGCCTGGGCAATCGCCAAAGGCCGCCAGAGAAGACAATGATGCTCCGGCGCGCGTTGCAAAGATCCTGAGCAGTGAAGGTTATCTGCAGGCCGATGAGGACGTGGCTTTTCTTCGGTCAGACAATATGCGTGGTGTGCGACTGCAGCTTGATTTCATGAAAGCCGAACATGGGCTCGAAGCCCATGATGTGAAGCATACGATCGTTGTGTTTGGCAGCACCCGTATTCCCGAGCCAATTGCCGCGCGCACACGGCTCGAGAAGGCTCGTAGCAGGTTGGTCACGGACCCTGAAGACCCCGAATTGGTAAGGGAGGTGAAAATCGCGGAGCGCGTTCTGCTGCGCGCTCCATATTATACTATTGCCCGGGAGTTTGGCGCTGCGGTCGGAAGTATAAAAGAGGCCCGCGACGGCGGTCAGATCGCAATGATGACAGGCGGTGGACCCGGTATGATGGAGGCGGCGAACCGGGGCGCGTTTAATGCGGGGGCAAAGTCCATTGGCCTGAACATTACTCTGCCAAATGAGCAGTTTCCCAATCCGTATCTAACACCGGGGCTTTGTTTTCGGTTTCACTACTTTGCTCTGCGCAAAATGCATTTTCTGAGCCGCGCGCGGGCCCTCGTCGCCTTCCCAGGTGGCTATGGAACTTTGGATGAACTGTTCGAGACTCTCACACTAGTGCAGACTCGAAAAATTGCGCCCTTGCCGATTATATTGGTCGGACGCGAGTTCTGGTCTCGTGCAATTGATTTTCCGTTTCTCGTCGAAGAGGGGGTCATCGACCCCGAAGACGAGGATCTCTTTTGCTTTGCCGAAACGGCTGATGAAATCCTGAAGATCATTGCTGATTGGTATGCGCAAGCCGGGCAACCGCTCATCGATTCCCCGGAAGACCTCTTACCACTTACACCGATATGACAACAGGAGAGCCCAATGAAGCTATCTTTTCACGGCGCTGCCAGAAACGTCACCGGCTCCTGCCATCTTCTTGAAGCAGGAGGACTACGGATATTGATCGATTGTGGGGTGTTCCAAGGAACACATCACGCGGATGAGGAAAATTCTGGCGATTTCGGCTTCGATCCGGCGGAGATCGATATCTTGCTTCTCACCCATGCGCATTTGGATCATTGCGGCCGTATTCCGCTGCTTGTGAAACGTGGCTTTACCGGCAGCATCATAACAACTGCAGCAACCCGTGATCTGTCCAAGCTGATCATGTTGGATTCTGCACATATCCATGAGGAAGATGCGTCAAGAGCGTCTCGGCGAAACCGGCGCTCTGGCGGCGAAACGATCTCGCCGCTTTACGGTCAGATCGATGTTCTGTCTGCTTTGGATTATTTTGGACCAAATATCAGGTATAATGAAGAACTTGCGTTGAATGATGCTGTGAAGGTCCGTTTCATCAACGCTGGTCATATCTTGGGTTCAGCTTCAATTGTAGTGGCGGCTACGGAAGATGGAACCACGCGCCGAATTTTGTTCTCCGGCGATCTTGGCAGCCCGGGGCATGCACTGTTGTCAGATTTTACACCGCCACCAGAGTGTGACTACGTCGTAATGGAGACGACTTACGGTGATAGGGTGCACAAAAACTTGGAAACCTCAGTTGCCGAACTCGTAGACGCGATAGAAAGCACGATCGCGAAGGGCGGGAATGTCGTTATCCCTACCTTCGCAATGGAGCGCACTCAAGAGATCCTATACCATCTTAAAAAGTCGATTGAGGGGGGTGATCTACCTGCATCCTTGACGGTCTTTCTCGATAGTCCGATGGCAATCTCAGCGACCGAGATATTCAGGCGCCATTCCGAGGGCTTCAGTGTGGAACTTCGGGACAATATGCGAGCGGGAAAACACCCGTTTGACCCGCCGGGACTTCGTTTCACCCGACAGTCTGCAGATTCAATTGCGATCAACCGCATCAGAGGAGGTGCGGTCATTATGGCGGGGTCAGGAATGTGCACCGGTGGCCGTATCAGACATCATCTTAAACACAATATTTGGCGTTCAGAGAGCAGTATTGTCTTTGTTGGCTTTGCCGCGCAAGGAACGCTGGCGCGCCAGATCGTCGATGGGGCAAAGCATGTCCGCATCTACGGAGAAAAAATTCAGGTAAAGGCGCAAATCTATACAATCAACGGATTTTCCGCACATGCCGACCAGCTTGAGTTGCTGGATTGGGTGTCTCACACGGGAAAACCCAAAACAGTTTTCCTGGTTCACGGGGACTACGACAAAGGAATGTCCTACATGAAAGAGGCACTGCAAAAAAAAGGGTTGTCGGTCGAGTGTCCGGCTCTTCATGACGAAGTTGGTCTGGCTTGAGCGGTTTTCATAAGAACCTGTTTTAGGGCAGGCGGGCTGGTTACCGATCGGGTGGCTAAAGTGCACTCGAACGTATGCTATTGCGACGATGGAAGCGCGCCATGCTCCGGTTTCGCTCTAAGCTAAGTCTTTAGAACTTCTCCGCGGCGCTCCAAGCTGACCGGTGGCGTTTGGCTGCTACCTTTGGCTGCGGGCGTGATAGGAAGATCCCAAGAGGAAGTTGAGAAGGTGCTGACTGCTGGCCGTCGGTAAATCCTGGGCCCTACCGTGACGGCTCAGGCGCCCGCGACAGAATTGCGAGCGAGATAAAGGGCCGCCAGGCCGGGAGTCGCGATCTCAATGTACTCTGCCTCCGGGATGTTGACGCCTAGGCGCTCGTGAAGCGCGACGACAAGGTTCAGTATGTCCATGGAATCAAGTCCAAGGTCGTCCTGAATGTGATCGTCGTCGCCGACTGTGGCAGAATCAATATCTGGAGCGACACGTGTGAGTTCTTCGAGGAAGATAGCTCGGAAGTCCGTCTCAGTCATAGCTCCTCCGGGAGTTGCAAAAGCGTTTCAAAGGTGGTGATGAAGTGGGCGATCTGGCGGCCATCGGCGACCCGATGGTCTGCCGAGACGGAAATCGTCACGACGCGTCGTGGCACCACGGTCCCGTCAACTATCCAGGGCCTTGTTTGGGGTGCCCCGAGGCCGACGAGCGCAACCTGTGGGGGAAAGATGACGCCAAGCATCATTTCGGAACCGGTCTCGCCCAAAGCTGAGATCGTGAGCGTTCCTTCGGTCATTTCGGAGCTTCTGAGCCGTCCGGCACGTGCGCGGGTCACAAGGTCGCGCATCCCCGCCATCGTCTCGTCCAGCGTCATCGCAGGGGCATTCATCAGAGCCGGGGCCACGAGCCCGCCACCTCTGAGCGCCACAGCGATGCCTGGATTGACCGTATCCGACAGATGGAACCCATCGGCGGAGTAATGACCGTTTAGAACCTTTACCTTTTTTACCGCAAGCGCGACTGCCCGGACAAAAAGCGCACCGAGCAGGAGACGCTCTGCCGGGGTCCTATCTTCGTTGCGCGCGGTCAGCCAATCGACTGCAGGCTGAATATCGATGGTGTGCGACAGGTAGACATGTGGGATCGTCTGCTTCGAGCGGGTCATCGCAGCGGCGATTGCTTTGCGCATCTCTTGCATTGGCGAGCTGGCGGGCGATAACTTCGGTTCGCTCTGTGCGCCAGTCCCTGTGCCATCGATGTCCGACAGGACGATCACGCCCCCCGGACCACTTCCCTTGATCGATGCGAGATCGACCCCGAGTTCGCGGGCGCGGACCCGCGCGGCTGGAGAGGCCGCGGGTGCTCCCATGGAGACCGGAACTGTGGTCGGCGGGGGCGTCGTGGGCTCAGCCGGAGCATCGGGAGCAAAGGGCCTGTGCTCTGGAGCCGCTTCCGGTTTGCGCTCTGGTTCGGCGTCGGGCGGCGACGTCTCGCCCTCGGCTAAGATG
This sequence comes from uncultured Boseongicola sp., assembly GCA_905479635.1. GTDB lineage: Bacteria > Pseudomonadota > Alphaproteobacteria > Rhodobacterales > Rhodobacteraceae > Boseongicola. The sequence continues at coordinate 4,424 of CAJQNG010000137.1, forward strand.
ATCGCCAGCGGCGCACCCACTGGCAGCTCCTCTCCAAGTTTCGCTTCGAGGCGGTACACAGTGCCCTCTTCGAAAATCTCGATCTCGATCGCGCCCTTCTGAGTTTCAATCACGGCAACCGCATCGCCGCGGTGCACCTTGTCGCCGGGCTGGACCAACCATTCAACTAGTGTCCCGGCCTCCATATCGGCCCCGAGGGATGGCATGCTGAAAACACCCATCTCAGCGCCCTATCACGGCTCTGGCGGCGGAGACGATCTTGTGGACCTGGGGTGTTGCGGCGTCCTCGAGGTGTTTTGGGTACGGAATAGGCACCTCTTCCGAGCAAACCCGTGCTACCGGGCCGTCAAGAGACCAAAACCCCTGCTCCATGATCCGGGCCATGATCTCGGCTGACAGCGAGCCAGAGCGCCAGCCCTCGTCTACGATCAACGCGCGGCGTGTCTTGGCGAGTGAGGTCAGGATGGTGGCATCGTCGAGTGGGCGGAGCGTTCGCAGGTCAATCACTTCAGCCGAAATGCCAGCTGCAGCAAGTTTCTTTGCCGCTTCGAGCGTCTTAAAAAGGGAGCCGCCATAGGTGATGAGGCTCAAGTCCGTTCCTTCTCGCCGCACGGCAGCTTTCGAAATGTCCACCGGTCCGGCCGCAGCGTCGATCTGGTCGGTCATGTTGTAGAGCATTACATTTTCGAAAATGAGCACCGGGTCAGGATCCTGAAGCGCGGTCCAGAGCATACCGCGCGCATCCTCGACCGTTGCGGGGGTGAGGATCTTAAGTCCGGGGATATGAGCGTACCAGCCCTCAAGGCTATGTGAGTGCTGCGCTGCCAGTTGTTTGCCGGCACCCGTTGCCATGCGAATGACCAGTGGTACGCCAAACTGACCGCCGGACATATGCCGGATAGTGGCGGCTGTATTCATGATCTGATCGAGCGCGAGCAGACTGAAATTCACCGTCATCAGCTCGACAATCGGCCGCATACCGTTCGCGGCCGCGCCGATCCCCGCCCCTGTGAACCCGGATTCGGAAAGCGGCGTGTCGCGGATGCGATCTTCACCGAATTCGGCCATCAGACCCTTTGAAACGGCGTAACAACCGCCATAGGCACCGACGTCTTCACCCATCAGGAAGACACGCTCGTCGCGCTGCATCGCTTCGCGGATCGCCTGTTTGACCGCCTCGCGATAGGTGATCTTGACGGTTTCTCCCGACGGCGGGGTGCGTTCAAATTCCGGCGCCTTGCCCAAAACATGGGTGGTAAGGTGTTCCACCGGCTCCCATTTTCCGGCTTCGGCGAAGGCGACAGCCTCGTCGATTTCGTCAGATACCCGAGCTTCGATCGCGTCTACGTCTTCCTGATGGAGCAGTTTATTATCCAGAAGCCAATTCTGGAACCGCACGATTGGGCCCTTCTTGCGCCAAGCCTCGGCCTCGGTCTTGTCGCGGTAAAGCTGAGCGTCGAACATTGAATGCGCACGGAACCGGTACGTTTGACATTCGAGGAAAACCGGATCGCCGGTCTCGCGGATGCGCTGGATCGCCTTCCGGCTCGCGGCTTCAACCGCGACCACGTCCATCCCGTCCACCTGATGTGCCTCGATCCCATAGGCAGCGGCTTTCTTGTGAATGTCGGTTTCGGCTTCGGTCCGCGCGAGGGCCGAACCCATGGCGTAGCCGTTGTTCTCGCAGACGAAGAGGACCGGCAGGCCCCAAAGCTTGGCGAGGTTTAGCGTCTCATGGAACTCGCCCTCCGCCACCGCGCCCTCACCAAAGAAGCAGACGGTCACATGATTGTCGCCCCGCATTCGGTCAGCGAGCGCCAGTCCCCCGGCCAGCGGCAGCCCACCGCCCACGATGGCATTGCCGCCATAAAGGTTCGTCTCTGCGTCGAAGAGGTGCATCGACCCGCCGCGACCGCCGGAACAGCCTTCGACCTTGCCGTACATCTCGGCCAGAACCCTGTTCATCGAGACCCCTCGTACCAGTGCGTGGCCGTGTTCGCGGTAGGTGGCGACGATCTTGTCTTCGGGCCCGAGAACCGGGATTATCCCTGCTGCGATCGCTTCTTCTCCGTCATAGAGATGAAGGAATCCCCGAATCTTTTCCTCCGTATACATTTCGGCGCATTTATCCTCGAAACGCCGGATACGGATCATGTGCCCGAGAAGCGTCAAAACATGCGCTCGGTCGAGCTTCGGCTTGTCTGTCACAGTCATGTCTCGTCCGTCTCCAATGTGGAAATGTCGCCCTCGGGCAGTCCCAGTTCGCGCGCCTTCAAAAGCCGCCGCATGATCTTGCCCGAGCGCGTCTTGGGCAGCGTGTTCCGGAAGAGAATCTCGCGGGGCGCCACGGCGGGTCCAAGTTTCTTTCGGGCATGGCCGCGGATATCGCGCTCCAGATCGTCAGACCATTCGAAATCTGGATTGAGAGTGACATAGGCCTTCACCACCTCTCCGGCGGTCTCGTCGGGCACGCCGATCACGCCGGCTTCGGCAACGGCCGGGTGTTCGATAAGGGCACTTTCAACTTCGAACGGGCCAATTAGGTGACCAGAAGACTTGATGAGATCGTCCGCACGGCCAACGAACCAGAAATACCCGTCCTCGTCTCGCATTGCCAGATCGCCAGACAGGTACCAGCCATCAACAAAGCATTTGTCATAGCGCGCCTGCTCGTGGAGGTAGGAACGCATCATCGAAGGCCAACCGGGCCGGAGCGCCAGTTCGCCAATCTCCTTTGGCCCGAGGTCACTCAGTATCCCATCCTTGCGCGCGACAATCCCGGCCTCGATCCCGGGCATTGGTTTGCCCATAGAGCCCGGTCGCACTTCCATGTCTGGGAGGTTCGCGATCATGATCCCACCGGTCTCGGTCTGCCACCAGTTGTCGTGGAACGGTTGGCCAAAGACCTTCCCACTCCACACCACAGCTTCGGGATTCAGGGGCTCACCCACGCTCGCAAGGAACCTGAGAGAAGAAAAGTCGTAAGGTTTAGCGGCCTTCGCCCCAGCGCGCATCATCATCCGGATAGCAGTGGGCGCGGAATACCAAGACTCGACTTTTTCCCGTTGGATCGTGCCGTACCAGCGGTCTATGTCGAACTCTGCCTCGTCCACGATCATCGTCACTCGGTTCACCAGCGGCGAGATGATTCCGTAGGAGGTGCCGGTGACCCAGCCCGGATCGGCCGTGCACCAATAGATTGTGCCTGGGGTCAGGCCCAAAGCCTTGCGGCCGGAAAAAGCGTGGTAGAGCACGGCATTGTGGACATGTACTGCACCCTTCGGTTTTCCGGTCGTGCCTGATGTGAAATGGATGAGTGCGGGGTCCTCGGGCTTGGTCCGCACCGTCTCGAACTCCGGCGACGCCGCACGCAGCGCGGGGCCAAGCGCGACGCAGCCCTCAGGCGCCTCCTCTCCCGCTATCAGCACAAGTTCGAGTGAGGGAATTTCATGCCGCCAGGCAGCGATCTTGCGCTTGTAGATAGAGGCCGTGGTGACCAAGACCTTTGCCGATCCGATCTCCATCCGTGTCCGAATTGGCTCGGGCCCGAAGGCCGAGAAGAGCGGCGAGAATACGAGCCCCGCCTTCAGCGTGCCTAGGGCGCAAGCATAAAGCTCGGGCACCCGCCCCATCAATGCGAAAAGACTGTCGCCTTTCCCGAGGCCGTGGCTGGCCAGAACGTTCGAGAACTGAGCCGCCAGGCTAGCCATTTCGCTGTATGTAAGGTCGCGACTGCCCCCGGCCTTCCCGAGCCATCGCAGGGCCACCTGTTCCCCGTGGCCGGCGATCACGTGGCGGTCGAGCGCCTCGTGAGCCATGTTCAAAGCTCCGTCGAGGCCATCGATCATGCCCCGTGCCTCTGCCCAATTGTCGTCTTTCGAATTGCCCGCCAATCTATCAGAACCAGAAGATTCACCGGCGGGCGCGATCGCTCTGGTGTTGCTATCATGCATTGCGCAGCTCTCCTTTCTATTGTGATAAAATCGGATATTGCTGAGGCGCGCTATGACGCAGGTCAATTCATCGGGATTTCTATGGGAGTATAGGGGCAACGGCGCCTGCATTCCGCCTCGCAGCTGCGATGCGGGCATTGTCAGGCAAAACCGGCTTGGGGCGGGCAGGGCGGTTTCGTAACCTCACCCGATCACAAAACGTTCCCTTTTCGCTCTTTCAAGACGTCTCCGGAGCATCCGTCATGCGCAGGGCTCTTTTCGATCCAGAAACGGTCGGCTTTGATCAAAACGACGCGCACTCCGCTGGCAAGCATTGCGGCAGCGCTGGTTCCCGCTATCCCGCCACCGATGACAATGATGCCGCGCTGGGTCATACGCTCTGAAATCCGTTCAACACACTTGTCAGGTTATCGCCCAGTTCGTCACACAAGTAACCGCCTTCCTGCACAAACAACGTCGGCACATTCAGGCCTGCAAGGGCAGCACCGATACCCACAAACCCAGGCGTCCTCACGGGTCAGCACAGTTTCAAGCGTTGTCAGAAAATCGTCGTCATTGGTGCCGCGCGCAAGCGGCAGGTTGAGGTTGTAGCCCAATCCCGCCCCGGACCCGCGTTCATGGGCGTGGCCCCAGAAGAATGGAT
>CAJQNG010000138.1 GCA_905479635.1 uncultured Boseongicola sp.
GCGCCCGCTGCACCGACGCCGCCACAAATGAAAATCCTGGGACAGTACATTCGCGATCTGTCCTTCGAAAACATTCTTTCGCAAAAACCGATTGAGGGCGAAGTTCAGCCCGACATTCAAGTGCAGGTGTCGCTCGATGCCCGCAAGCGCGGCGAAGGCCAGTTCGAAGTAATCTCAAAGTACAACATTACATCGAAGAACAAGAATGGTGCGGAAACGCTTTTGTTCTCGAAATCGAGTATTCCGGCATCTTCAAGATCGACAACATCCCTGAAGAGCAGCTGCATCCGTTCTTGCTGATCGAATGCCCGCGCATGACGTTCCCGTTCGTACGCCGCATCGTGTCGGACATGACCCGCGACGGTGGCTTTCCGCCCCTCAATCTTGATAATATCGACTTCATCGCTCTGTATCGCCAAACGGTTCTACAAAAGCAGCAGGCGCAGGCCGCTGCGGACGCAGAGACGCCAAAGGTCAGCTAAACCGCGACCAAACTGACTTTTCGCCCATGCCGTCAATAAGTGCGTCGTGGGCGGATTTCTCTGCTTCCGTCAAGCGCGAGGGCAGGGACGCGGGACGCTGGCGCACGCGCTCTGTTACCACCGACGCCGATGAGTTCTCATGAGACTCTGCCGTGGACAGACCAAAGTCCGGCTGCCGCCCTCCGGTCATCTCAAGATAGACTTCCGCAAGAATTTCGCTGTCCAAAAGCGCGCCGTGAAGCGTTCGGGCCGCGTTGTCGATGCCGTACCGACGACAAAGCGCATCAAGCGACGCAGGCGAGCCCGGGAATTTCTTGCGCGCGATAGCCAAAGTGTCGACGGCTTGCTCCCATGGGATTGTCGGCATGCCTAGCCAGCCAAGCTCTGCGTTTAAAAACTTCATGTCGAACGCCGCGTTGTGGATCACCAGCTTCGCGTCGCCGATGAAATCCAAGAAGTCCTGTGCAATTGCCTTAAATACAGGCTTGTCCCTTAGGAAATCGTCGCCCAGTCCATGCACTTGGAATGCATCGTCCGGCATCGATCGCTCGGGGTTGATGTATTGGTGGTAGGTGTTTCCCGTCGGGACCTGTCGCATTAGCTCGACAGCGCCTATCTCGACAATCCGGTCGCCGGTTTTTGGATCAAATCCAGTTGTTTCAGTATCAAGAACGATCTCACGCATTGCTCTGCCTGTCTTTGATATCCGACAAAACATCCTGAACAGCCAAGCGCGCTGCCTCAAGAGATGTCGTCTCAATCACAAAGTCCGCTCGCGATCGTTTTTCAGAATCGGGCATTTGCTTCGAGAGAATAAGATCAAGTTTTTCTTCGGTCATCCCAGAACGCTCCAAAACCCGCTTTCGCTGATCGGCCTCCAGGGTCGATACAACAACAATATAATCAACATCCGATACCGCTCCGGTTTCAAAAAGTAGCGGCACATCCACCAAAATAATTCCTGCATCAGCCTTCGCTATAAAGTCAGCACGGTCGGCCGCAACGAGTGGATGCACAATCGCTTCAATTTGGCTCAACGCCTCCGGTTCGGCCGCGATCTTGTCGGACAAAACTGCACGATCCACAGATCCTTCGCGCACAGCATCCGGGAATACCTTGGCAATAAGGCTCACCGCCGCACCGCCCAAACCATACAGCCGATGTACCGCATCATCCGCACTCCAGACCGGAATGCCCTCATCATAAAACATCTGGGATGTCGTTGATTTCCCCATGCCGATCGAGCCCGTCAGCCCAATCACAACCGGGCGGTTCACGACAGCACCGCTTGCCGCGCCGCCTCATCCACATCCGGGCGCACACCAAACCAGCGCTCAAACCCCGGCGCGGCCTGGTGCAACAGCATCCCCAACCCATCGACGGTCGTACAGCCCTTCTTGCGGGCCTCTGACAAAAGCTTGGTCTCAAGGGGCGTATAAACAAGGTCCGTGACAACCGCATCAGACGACAGCCCGTCCAGCGGGATCCGCATTTCGGGCTTGCCGACCATGCCAAGCGATGACGTATTCACAACCGTTGCGGCCCCCTCAAGCATATTGCCGGCCTGAACCCAATCGCACACCTGGATTTTGACGCCGAACTCCTGCCGCAACGCCTCCGCCCGCGTCTTTGTTCGATTTGATAGGTAAACCTCGGGCACTCCCGCATCGAGCAAGGCTGCCACAACCGCCCGCGCGGCTCCTCCCGCACCAATAACTGCCGCAGGCCCAGACGTCGGATCCCATGCGGGGGCGCCCTGGCGAAGATTTTCGATGAACCCGTACCCGTCGGTATTATCAGCGTGAATTTTCCCGTCTTTGCGGAAAATAAGCGTGTTGGCTGCTCCCATCAAGGCCGCCCGGTCCGTCACCAAGTCGGCAATCGCCAAAACGCGCTCTTTGTGGGGAATTGTCACGTTCAGCCCGACAAAGCCAGCTTTCGGCAGCGCCCGCAGCGTTTCTTCCAGACTATCTGCTGCGATGTCCATCGGTACATAGTAACCGCTCAGCCCGTAACGGTTAAGCCAATAGCTATGCAGCTTCGGCGATTTGGAATGCGCAATCGGTGAGCCAATCACCCCAGCGAGAGGTATACGTTGATCTGTCATCTGGGTAAGGTGCCGCGCAAATTCAGATAGGACAAGAGCTCAACAAGCGGCAGCCCAAGAACAGTGAAGTAATCGCCCTCTATACGGCTCATCAGCCGCACACCCTCTTCTTCTAGCTTATAGCCCCCCACAGAATGGCGAATGCTTTTCCAATTCCGCGCGACATACTCCTTAAGATACTGATCCGAAGCATCCCGCATCAACAACCGAGCTTGCCCGACATGCCGCCACACAGGCTTATCGCCCTCGTAGACCACGGCGGCCGACAGCAAACTGTGTCGCTTGCCTCGCATCTCCTTGAGAAGACCCAAGGCGGCTTCGGACGTCTGTGATTTCGAGACTACACGCCCCTCAAACTCAAGGACCTGATCACATCCAAGAACCAGGCCGCTGGCCCCCTTGGATGCAATTTTGCGCGCTTTCGCGTCCGCAAGCATATCAGCCACATCCCTAGGCTTAGCGTCTTCCGCCAATAAGGACGCCTTGATCGCGTCTTCATCAACGCGTGCAGCAATCGTTTCAATTTCAAGCCCGGCATTTCGCAAAAGCTTGGCCCGGATTTCTGACGCCGACGCTAGAATCAGATGAGTCATATGTGAATGGCCATGTGGGTAAGCCTGTGCGTGAGTGTGGGTATAGAATTGTGGATTTCATCCCTCGTCGCATTCTACCCACGGCCTTGGCAAGTGCCGGGAAATTTTACCAGATCTTGTTCCCTGTGCAAAACGGCAAGGTCCTGGCTGTGATTAGAATGCGTTCACGGATTCTGTCCAAGAGTTATCAACAGAAGCTCGTTCCCGTCTTATCTCTAAGTGCTTGTTAAAAAGTGCTAATTTAGTACTTTTCCACGCTCCTTTCTCCCCTCAAAAGACTTATCCGAAGCGGGATAAGTCATAGGACAGTAAAATAATCCACGGTATCCACTGGCCTTACAATCCACATCATCCTTTTTTTCTTTATACTATATTAATAGAAGAGAGGCCGGGCTAAGAGAAATAATGATCGAGGTACTGCAAAACATTTACCCCTGGGTGAAGGCCCTTCATGTGATTTCGGTGACCGCCTGGATGGCTGGGCTTTTCTATTTACCACGCCTCTTTGTTTATCACGCTGAAGTCGTCGGTCAGGCCGGCGAAACACATAGGTTGTTCATGACGATGGAGCGTCGTCTTCTACGAGCCATCATGACCCCGTCAATGATCGCTGCCTGGGCATTTGGGCTCCTCATGGTTGCAACGCCAGACCGTGTCGACTGGTCCCAATTCTGGCCTTGGGTCAAAATGCTGGCGGTACTTGGGATGACCTGGTTCCATATCTGGTGTGCCAAAAGCCGGAAAGTATTCGAAGCGGGGAAAAACGAGACACCGGGCCGCCATTATCGCATCATGAACGAAGTCCCGACGCTGCTTTTGATTATTATTGTTATTATGGTCATTGTGCAGCCTGCCTGAGATCAGTTGACTCAAACGATGGCACGCCCTAAATCATCTTTGTGGCCGTCCTGGTCGCTTTTGCGCTTTCCATACACTTAAATTATTCGCGGGCCCGCTGCCTGTCCGAAAGGTTTCCATGTCCGACCGTTTGAATCTCGCCGATCTCAAAATCCAATCTCCAAAAGAACTCCTCTCCATTGCAGAAGAGCTTGAGATCGAAAACGCTTCTACGATGCGCAAGGGCGAGATGATGTTCTCGATCCTAAAAGAGCGCGCTGATGAAGAATGGGTGATTGGCGGAGACGGTGTACTTGAGGTCCTTCAGGACGGTTTTGGATTTCTGCGGTCCCCCGAGGCGAACTACCTGCTGGGGCCGGACGATATCTATGTTTCACCCGAAATGATTCGTCAGTTTTCTTTGCGGACTGGCGACACCGTAGAGGGCGTCATCCGGGACCCGAACGACAGTGAACGCTATTTTGCGCTCACTAAGGTCGAAAAGATTAACTTCGAGGATCCCGAGAAGGCCCGTCATAAAGTCAGCTTTGATAACCTGACGCCCCTTTATCCTGATGAGCGCCTTAAGATGGAGATTGAGGATCCGACGATCAAGGACCGCTCCGCGCGGATTATTGACCTGGTCGCCCCGATTGGAAAAGGGCAGCGTTGCCTGATCGTTGCACAACCGCGCACCGGTAAAACTGTCCTTTTGCAGAACATCGCAAGGTCCATCGAGGTTAATTATCCCGAGATTTACCTCATCGTACTTCTGATTGATGAACGTCCTGAAGAAGTCACAGACATGCAGCGCTCGGTGAAGGGCGAAGTCGTTTCCTCCACCTTCGACGAGCCAGCGACCCGCCACGTAGCGGTATCCGAGATGGTCATCGAGAAGGCCAAGCGCCTGGTTGAACACAAGCGCGACGTGGTTATTCTTCTCGACTCGATCACACGTCTGGGCCGTGCCTTCAACACGGTGGTGCCGTCCTCCGGTAAGGTTCTGACAGGCGGAGTGGACGCCAATGCGCTCCAGCGCCCAAAGCGTTTCTTTGGTGCTGCCCGGAATATCGAAGAAGGCGGCTCACTCACGATCATTGCGACCGCGCTGATCGACACGGGTAGCCGCATGGACGAAGTCATCTTCGAAGAGTTCAAAGGTACCGGCAACTGCGAAATCGTTCTTGATCGCAAAGTCGCAGACAAGCGGGTCTATCCAGCGATGGATATTCTTAAGTCCGGCACCCGGAAAGAGGAGCTTCTCGTTGACAAAGGCGATCTGGCTAAAACATTCGTACTGCGCCGTATCCTCAATCCTATGGGCACCACAGACGCGATCGAATTCCTGATCTCTAAGTTGAAGCAGACGAAAACAAACGCCGACTTCTTCGATTCGATGAACACGTAATTTACTGAAATAAATCAGTAGGTTAAATGGGATGGATACGATATTTGCCGTCGCTTCTGCGCGGGGGAAATCTGGCGTAGCTGTGGTCCGCATCTCGGGACCGGATGCGTTTAATTCTGTGTCGCAGCTTGCCGCTCTGCCAGCGTCGCCCCGCACGGCGGTCCTGCGCACCCTACGTTTCGAAGGCATCGTCTTGGACGAAGCGCTTGTTCTAACTTTCCCCGGCCCCCACAGCTTCACGGGAGAAGACATAGTCGAACTGCACCTCCATGGCGCCACAGCGACGATCAACGCCGTTCTACGGGCGCTTTCGAAGCTCTCCGGGCTACGGCATGCGGTGGCTGGCGAGTTCACACGGCGCGCCCTCGAAAACGAACGCCTCGATATTGCCCAAGTCGAGGGCCTGTCGGATCTCATTGAAGCCGAAACCGAAGCGCAAAGACGCCAGGCTCTCCGTGTCCTCTCCGGCGCTTTGGGGGAGAAGGTTGAAGGGTGGCGATCTCAACTCATTCGCGCGGCCGCTTTGATCGAGGCGACGATTGATTTCGCCGACGAAGACGTACCGGTTGATGTTACGCCAGAGGTTGTGGCTTTGTTGAGTGCAGTTTGGGCGGAGCTGAACAAGGAGATCGCAGGCGTTGCTGTAGCGGAGCGTATCCGGGACGGTTTCGAAGTTGCGATCGTGGGGCCCCCAAATGTTGGAAAGTCCTCGCTGTTGAACGCTTTGGCGGGCAGAGATGCGGCTATCACCTCCGACATTGCCGGAACCACACGCGATGTGATCGAAGTCCACATGGATCTCAAGGGCCTGCCAGTCACGTTCCTCGATACAGCGGGCCTGAGAGTCACCGAGGACGTTGTAGAATCGCTTGGGATTGAGCGCGCA
>CAJQNG010000139.1 GCA_905479635.1 uncultured Boseongicola sp.
GCCGGTTTTGTTCGTCTGCAACGTGGCGGAGGATGAGGCATCCGAGGGCAACGCTTTGTCCGCGCGGGTCGCGGCGATGGCGGCAGAGCAGGGTGCGGCATCGGTGGTAATATCGGCGAAGATTGAGGAAGAGATCAGCCAGCTGGAGCCAGACGAGGCCGAGATGTTTTTGGACGAGCTTGGTTTGTCTGAGGCGGGCTTGGACCGGCTTATTCGAGCGGGTTACGAGCTATTGAAATTGCAGACGTACTTCACAGTGGGTCCGAAAGAGGCGCGCGCATGGACGATCCCGGAGGGCACGAAGGCGCCTCAGGCGGCGGGTGTGATCCATGGTGATTTCGAGAAGGGATTTATCCGGTCCGAGACGATTAGCTTCGACGATTTTGTTGCTTTGGGAGGCGAGCAGCCGTCTAAGGACGCCGGCAAGATGCGGGCTGAAGGCAAGACCTACCTCGTGAAAGACGGGGATGTCTTGCACTTCCTGTTCAGCAAATAGGGTTGGGGATGACGGCGAGGTCGCATACGATTGGGGCAACCGGTGCACCGTTAGAAAGCGCGTTTTTGCTGCGCGATCAGCTTGCGTCGGGGGAATTATCGGCGGAAGCGTTGGTTGAGAAGTGCATCGCGCGGATTGCATTGCGCGAGGACGATGTGAGGGCCTGGGTTTGGTTTGATGCCGCTGCCGCACGATCTCAGGCGCGCCGGCTTGATGCGCATCGCGCGTCTGGCGGACATTTGGGGCCTTTGCATGGTCTTCCGGTTGGTTTGAAAGATGTGATCGATACCGCGGGAATTCCTACACAAAATGGCTGCCCACTTGATAAAGGTCGCGTGCCAGAGCGGGATGCGTTTCTTGTTGAGCGGCTTCGCGCGGCGGGCGCGATCATTATGGGAAAGACCGTGACGACCGAGCTTGCCTATTTTGTCCCCGGCAAGACCCGCAACCCGCATGATTTGGGGCATACGCCGGGCGGCTCGTCGTCTGGGTCTGCCGCAGCGGTTGCAGATGGTATGGTGCCTTTGGCTGTGGGCACGCAGACGGGCGGGTCTGTGGTTCGGCCCGCGTCTTTTTGCGGTGTGACAGGGTATAAGCCGACGTTCGGGGCGATCCCCCGGCGCGGGGTGTTGAACCAATCGCAGACGCTGGACACGTTGGGCGTTTTTGCAGCTGATCCGTTGAGTGCAGCAATGGCTGCCGAGGTGCTGTTTGGTCATGATCCTGCGGATTCCGCTTCAAGTGATGCTGGGGCGCCGGTCTTGCTGAACGGCGCGCAGGCGGTTTTAAACCACGCTCCGCGGTTTGCCATTCTGCGCCCACCGGCATGGGATCGGGTAGAGCCGGAGTATCGTGAGGCTCTAGCGGCGTTTTATGCGCGTTTGGGTGCGGTGGGTGTTGATGTTGGTTTGCCTGCGGTCTTTGAGACAGCTGAACTACAACGCCGTGTCGTCAACTTTGCCGAAATGGCGCATAATTTTCGGGGCTACGTTGACCGGGATGTGACCGCGCTTGGGGTGGCGACGCAAGCGGCGATTGAGGAGGGCAAGAGCGTATCGGCGTGTGAGTATCTGGCGGCTGTGGATTGTCGCGGTGCGCTTAACGTGGCGTTGGACGAGGTCTTTGCGGCGGCGGATGCCATTTTGTGTCCGGCTGCTTTGGGCGTTGCACCGGACGGGCTCTCGTCTACCGGGGATTCCGTGATGAACGGGCTTTGGACCATGGCTGGCACGCCCGCGATCACGCTGCCTCTTTTGACATCGAAAGCAGGGCTACCGCTTGGGGTGCAGGTCGTCGGGCGCTTTGGCGATGACGCTGGGTTGTTGCGGGTAGCGCACTGGCTTTATGCGCAAATGGCGTGATCAAGCGTTGGGGTCGCGCGCGATTGCGTCATGACCTGAGGAAATAGTGAAATCCGTTCAATTCCTACTTGTTTCTGCGGGGGCGAACCTGCTAGAGCCGTCAGCGGAGATGTGGCCGAGTGGTCGAAGGCGCTCCCCTGCTAAGGGAGTAGGCCCGGAAGGGTCTCGAGGGTTCGAATCCCTTCGTCTCCGCCACTAAACTTTGTTAGTCATTGTAATTAAGGGTGTTTTGAGAAGATCGCCTGATCTGGGTCCACATTTGGGTCGACATAACGAAGTGGCCTAGAGCTGTCCCGAAGCAGTTTCTCGTAATAGGCCCTCTGCTGCTAGACCCCCTCAAGATTGGCGCATCGGGCGTCTGGACGCCGCCGGTTCGAAGTTTTTGGCCCCGATGACTGCTTTTTTCAATACCAGACGTTCGCCGAAATGGGGGTAACGACCGAGTTGCGGGACAAACCGGCCTGATGCATTTGCAGCAAACATTACTACGACACACCGGTCGAAACAGCGACCGAGTTGCGGCAGTGCAGCACAATTTCCCGAAACCGGCCGTTGGCAGCATGCCAAGTCGACAAAATCCAATCCGGCCGTTCGCTGCACCTACTCTCGATGTTTCAGTTACGGACAAAGCTGCCGTTGGTCTTTTGCATATGCATTGA
>CAJQNG010000140.1 GCA_905479635.1 uncultured Boseongicola sp.
CTGGCGCGCGCATTGGCCCGTTTGGCGGATGAGATGGGGCAATGCCCTGACCTTTTCGTGCAAGTGAACACAGGCGACGAGACACAAAAGGCCGGAGTGTCAGTGGACGAGGCTGAAGACTTGGTGGCCGAGTGTCGCGAACTGGGCCTGCCGGTCAAAGGCTTGATGTGCATTCCGCCAGTGGGCGAGGCTGCGGCGTTGCATTTCGCACTGCTGGCCAAAATCGCGGCACGCAACGACCTGAGCGGTCTCAGTATGGGCATGAGCGGTGATTTTGAGGACGCAGTTGCGCAAGGTGCGACCCACATCCGGGTTGGATCCGCGATATTCGGTGATCGCAGCTACGGCTGAGGCGACACGAACAGCCGCGTTCCATAGCGAATATGGTGCGCGATCCACAACAGGTGATCGGCTCGAAACGCGACGCAGCCTTCGGTTGGCGCATGGGCGCGTCGCCAGCGGTGCAGGAAGATCGCAGACCCCGCACCATATCTTGCGCGTGGCCAATTCCAGTCCGTAATAATCACCAGATCATATAGCGGATCGGCGCGTCTGAGGCGTTCGTGCGAGGCGGAAAAAGGCGCGCGCACCATGAGGTTATAATCTTCATGGCGGGGATCGTCGCACCACAGATCGCCCGGGCGAATGGGCACAGCCCAGTCTGTTGGCCGCGCCATTCGGTCTGGCCGGTACAGCATGCCAACAATGCCGTGCACGCCTGCCGGGGTTGCGCCGTCGCCCTCAGCCTTCGCGCGGCGCACGCCACCCCGCCCGATTGTGCAGGGAAAGCGTTGCCCCTGAAATCTGAGGCCCTGTGGGCTCAGCACCATATCGTTTGGCGTCTTCATCCTTTCAAAAATACCTCGTGGGATGAGCAAGGCACTGTGTTACTGGCAGCGCGCCTGTTGGATCGCGGCGCGCAACGACGTGAAATCTCATCAAAGGATATGTCCTGATTTTCGCGCTTTCACGTCGAGGTATTTTTCGTTCAAGGGGTTGAGACCGACTTTCAGCGGGACACGCTCGACGACATCAATGCCTTGTGCTTCCATCATCGCAACTTTGGCCGGGTTATTGGTCAGGAGGCGGACAGCGGTGAAGCCCAGCCGTTTGAGAATGTCAGCCGCAGTGCGAAAATCGCGCTCGTCATCTTCAAAGCCTAGCCTGTGGTTGGCCTCGACCGTGTCGAACCCCTGATCTTGAAGTGCATAGGCGCGCATTTTGTTGGCAAGGCCGATGCCTCGACCTTCCTGGTTGAGATAGAGCAACACGCCGGCGCCCTGGTCGCCCATTTGGGCCATGGCGGCGTGAAGCTGTGGGCCGCAATCGCATTTCAGTGACCCCAGAACGTCACCGGTGAAGCAGGCCGAGTGAAGCCGCACAAGGACGGGTTTGTCGCGACGCGGTTGGCCGATTTCGCAGGCGATATGTTCTTCGCTGCCATCGGTGGGGCGAAAGACGTGGACGCGGCCCTTTTCCGAGACCGACATCGGAACGCGTCCCGTTACGATGTCTTTGTGGGCCACAGGCGCTGACAGAATTGCGGCGGTTTCTTTTGCAGGCAGGCTCGTCAGATCCGGTGGCGCCACATCCGTTAGCGGCACGACAACGGCCGCAGGCAGAAGCCACGCCGATTTCACCAAACGGACAGCAAGGCGGTGCATTTCGCCAGAGCCATCTCGCTCGGATGTGAAAGGACCTTTCATCGGTGAGGACAAGTCGTCTTTGGGGTCTGCCACGCAGCGCACCCATGCGGCGTCAGCCCCTTCAGGAACAGACAGGCGGGCGATATCTCCGTCGTAGGCGCGGGCGCGCAGAGTTTCCGCGCGCCGTGAGGTGATGGCGAGTGTCGGCGTCCCGAGATCGCGCAGGGCAGACAGTCGTGGATCGCTCAGGCCTTCTGCTGCCAAGACGAGGGCTGCGCCGTCAGTGCCGGTCAGTACAACCGGCAAACCGAGCCGAAGGTCGGTGCGTGCGCGTGCAATGCGGTCGATCAGAGATGGTGAAAGCGACATGATGCCCCGTGATTAATCACATTCCGCGTGCCGTCCCTAGCAGGAAAATGAAACATAGCCTGTGTTTGTGACACGAGCGCGTGAGAAGATGCAGCAAAACTTGTCGGAGGGACGTTTGAGGCGCATCTGTTGTCCAGTGGTCCAAGGAGGGCAGAGTGATGTCTCAGAACCTGAAAAAGATTTTGTTAGTCGATGACGACGATGATTTGCGCGAAGCGCTTGGCGAGCAGTTGGTGATGACCGAAGACTTTGATGTCTTTGAAGCTGACAGTGGTGCGTCTGCGTTGGTTCGGGCAAAAGAAGCCATCTACGATTTGGTTATTCTGGACGTGGGATTGCCCGACACGGACGGGCGTGAATTGTGCCGCGTGCTGCGCAAACATGGGGTGAAATGCCCGGTTTTAATGCTGACAGGCCATGACAGCGACGCTGATACCATCCTTGGCCTTGACGCCGGCGCGAACGATTACGTGACGAAGCCATTCAAGTTTCCCGTGCTTTTGGCCCGCATTCGCGCCCAGCTTCGCCAGCATGAGCAATCGGAAGACGCTATCTTTCAGCTTGGACCGTATTCGTTCCAGCCAGCGCAGAAAATGCTGCTGACCGAGGACGAAAAGAAGATCCGACTGACCGAGAAAGAGACGAATATCCTTAAGTTTCTGTACCGTGCGTCGGAAGGTGTGGTTGCGCGTGATGTGCTGCTGCACGAGGTCTGGGGCTACAATGCGGGCGTGACGACACATACGTTGGAAACGCATATTTATCGGCTTCGCCAAAAAATTGAACCAGATCCGTCAAATGCTCGCCTTCTTGTTACTGAAAGTGGTGGGTACAGGCTTGTTGCCTGATTCGCAGAATCCCGTCTCCGTGTCCGGGTAATGGCACGGTTCCTCCCTGTAAGACTGGCCGGGCCTTGTGCCCGGTCTTTTTTGTCTCGAAGCGCGATTTTGAGTTTCTAGGCTGTCGCGGATTTAAGGTCGCCTTTGTGCGTCCAGACGATGATCGCTGAAAGCAGGCCAAGTCCCAGAGCAGGCACGGCTGACGGGCCGAGGAGTGCAAGGTGGGCAATGACGGCTCCGACCATGGTGACGGTGAGCAGGCCCGCCCCATAGACTTCGCGGCCTTTTACCCAAAGTAGGACCGCGCCGACGACTTCAATGGTGCCTGTGACATAGCGGAACCATTGGCCGACGCCGACTGCATCGAACGTTGCGACCATCATTTCAACACCGGCGAGTTTTGAGAGACCGGCCGCCAGAAAAGCGAGCATCAGGAGGGCTTTGATTGCGAGAATTGCGTAATTCATTTGCTTTGTCCTTTCGCCTTAGGCGGCGATTTTGAGGGTTTGAACGGCCAAGTGGGCCGCGGCAAGTGTCGCGTTGGCATCGCGCGATAGCCTGTCGGCTGCCACGAAAACGACGTCGGTGATGCCGATGAAGCCGAGAACGTGGCGGATATAGCCTGTGGCGAAATCAATATTTGAGCCCATTTCGGTGCCGCCTGAGGCCACCGCGACGATTGCGCGTTT
>CAJQNG010000141.1 GCA_905479635.1 uncultured Boseongicola sp.
AGGATGACGTGATTTTTGCGCACCAGACAGACGACCTTTCCGACAGCCAGCCCACCAAGGGCAACATCGAAGGTGGTTTGACCACCATTGAGGAAAAAGCTCTTGGTAACCTTGAGAAAATTGGCCGGACCTCACAGTTCATCGACATTCTCGAGCCGGCAGAAGCGCCTGCTTCGGGCGCAGGCCTGTACTTTATGGACTCCTCATCTGCTGCTGCAGAATGTGTGACTTTGATGGCTGCCGGTGGCGCTGTGATCCACACATTCCCAACAGGGCAGGGCAACGTGGTTGGCAACCCGATCGTGCCGGTGATCAAGATCACTGCAAACCCACGCACAGTGCGGACCATGGCCGAGCATGTTGATGTGGACGTGTCCGGTATTCTTCGCCGTGAGCAAACCATTGATGAAGCAGGCGACGCGCTGATCGAAATGATCCGCCGCACTGCCAATGGTCGGTACACGGCGGCGGAAGCATTGGGTCACCGCGAGTTTTCGATGACCAAACTTTACCGAAGCGCCTAATTGCTTCGCGTGCGGCCCGCCGCGTGCGGGCCGCACGTTCCTAAATTCCGTAAGGCAAATATGATGAGTGAGACCGAACGGATCAGTATCGCTGATGCGACAGACCTTATTTCAAGGGCTTTGATGGCGTCCGGTGCAACTGAGGCGCAGGCGCGCCCTACGGCCGTGGCGCTTGTGTCGGCCGAGGCCGAGGGGCAGGTCGGTCACGGGTTCTCGCGTCTGGAAGATTACGCCGCGCAGGTGAAGTCCGGAAAGATTAACACTGATGCGGCGATCACGGTCACGGCCCTTCGACCTGCGTCAATCCTAATTAACGCCGATTGCGGGTTTGCTTACCCAGCGATCGAAACTGCCATTTCCGCGCTGATCCCGGTCGCCAAAGAAATGGGGATTGCGGTTGCGGCGGTCGGCAACTCGCATCATTGCGGTGCACTGTCATTGCAGGTGGAGAAGCTTGCTAAGGCGGGCCTGATTGGCATGATGTTTACGAACGCGCCCAAAGCGATTGCGCCATGGGGGTCGCATCAACCTCTTTTCGGGACCAACCCGATTGCCTTTGCAGCTCCACGTAAAGAGGCTAACCCTCTGATAATCGACCTTTCGCTCTCGAAAGTCGCGCGGGGCAAGGTGATGAACGCCAAAAAGCAAGGCAAGCCTATCCCGGAAGGCTGGGCGCTTGATGCCGCTGGCAACCCGACAACCGACGCCGAAGCCGCGCTTGGCGGCACCATGTTGCCGATTGGCGATGCAAAGGGCGCGGCCTTGGCTTTGATGGTCGAAATTCTGGCGGCGCCGTTGACCGGAAGCGCGTTTAGCTATGAAGCCGGTTCCTTTTTCACCGCAGAAGGCGTGCGACCCCGAGTTGGCCAGACCTTAATCGCGATCCGCCCGAATTCCGACGGAACTGGCTTTGCGGATCGGCTTGAAGAATTGTTAAAGTCGATCACCGATCTGGAGGGCACGCGATTGCCGGGGACGCGACGGCTGGCAGCGATAAAGGCCGCCGAAGCCGACGGGTTGACCGTTCCGACACGATATCTCGTTGCGGCACGTGCGCTTGCATCTTTCTATAAAACATAGACTTAACACCTGAGTGCGTCACGCACACAGCCCCAAGGAGCAAATCGAAATGCACAAGAAAATCCTGATCCCGGTGGCTCTTGACCACGCGCCTTTAGTATCTCGCAAGATTGAGGCCGCGCGGCATATGCTTGCGCCCGGCGGCACAATTACGCTTCTGACAGTGTTGGAGCAAATTGGTGGTTTCGTGGCAGAATTCGTGACGGTGAAACCAGAGAACCACCTGAGTGCGCGCGTCCTTGAAAAGCTGCGCCAAGCCGCTGGCGATGCTGCGGACATTGACTGCAAAGTTATCACGGGTAAGCCCGGCGTACAGATCACGAAGTATGCGAAAGACGCCGGCGTTGATATGATCATCGTTGGATCGCACAGCCCGGGACAAGAGGATTATCACCTCGGTTCAACCGCTTCTCGCGTTGTCCGCCGCGCGCATTGCTCGGTGTATGTGCTAAGGTAAGCACTTCAGTTTGATGCGATTTCTCTTGGAAAAATTCAGCTAGTCTGAAATTGCCATCGGGATGTCGATAAAGATCGAAGCGCTTCGCTGCTTTGTAACTGTCTTGGCACGGGTCGCTGGCGGAGGCGGCCAATGTGCTTGGGCGTGCTCCGTAGGCTGTGTTAATTGTTCTGAAGCAGTTCAAGGAACACGTCGGTGTACCCATTTTCGAGACTGCGCGAAAATCTCGCCTGACGCTGCTTGGGCGACAGGTCCTTGGCGAAGCATGCCGCGAGATCGAGCATTTCGACCGGACGGTAGCGGCAATCGACGGACTGTCAAATGCTGAGCTTTGCCAGGTCAATCTGACCGTAACACTATCGATCCCGCAATCAATAATGCCGCCAATACTGCGCGATTTCGTGCAAACACACCGGACGTGCGGGTCGACATCAGCGGCGCGGATTACGAGAAGATCGAGCGGGACGTCTGCTCAGAAATTTTTGACATTGGCAAAAGCAGTCTGGGTGCGATGGCGGGCTATGCTTGCACGAAGCTATTTTCTGATCCCTTTGGCGTTATCTGCCGCGGGGATCACCTGCTGGCCCGGGATTAGAATTGTCTGACGTGGTCCGCCCTTGTCGAAGACCTGTTTATTGCAAATAGGTTATGCCGCCGGATCACAGACGAAGACTTTCGGCCGATCCTTGCAAAAGCGCGTCTTTTGCAGCGAGAAACCACATCGCTTTTGGGGCTGATACCGGCGGCGTGGGCATCACCGTCGTACTTCAGTTGGTTGTCGAGGCCGCACTTGCGCTTTCGAACACGTCCGCCGGGTGAGACATCTGGATGATGACCCAGCCGGGCCGTTCACTTGCTCCGGCAACTCGTGCCATGGCTGCGGCGATCCAGAATTCAGACTTTCCGACAGGATCCGCCAAAACGTCATCTTGATTGAAGTTAACTCAATTTATTTGCGTTCGATTGAATCGACTGTTCGTGGCTTTGTGGCGCAAAGCTAAACAAAACCCGAGTATAAAGGTGGACCCTATGGCGGAATTGAACAAGAATTACATCGCAGGGGCCTGGGTCAGCGGTGCATCCGAAATCGAAAATCGCAACCCTTCGGATATCAGTGAACTGGTTGGCTTGTTCGCACAGGCTTCGTCATCGCAGCTCGATGACGCATTGGATGCGGCGGTGCGCGCTCAGACTGTGTGTCCGGACCGGGCGGATATTGCAGTAACAGGCGCGGCTTCCGGTCCTTTGGCGCTTGCTATTGAAGAGCATCGCGAGCTCGTGGATTGTGAAACGTTTGTGGCTTTGTCGGATTTTGCAGCACGCACCTTTGTGCCTTCAACCGAAGCAAGCCGTGAAAGTGGCGCAGGGGCCGTATTAACTGACAACGACTAGGTTAGTTGCGTTGCGGTATGGCAAAAAATCGATATTCTTTCTCAATGGACTCTGACCTTATTCAATCAAGCGATCCGACCTCAACGGCTGATGGCTCTGCGACCCAACGCACTTATCGCACGATCCGCCGGATGATCGTCACGGGCGAGGTGAGGCCGGGTGAGAAACTGAAAATTGAAGGCTTGAGGTTGCGACTTGATACAGGGGCGTCGCCGATCCGTGAGGCGCTTAGCCTTTTGACGTCCGAGCATCTCGTGGAACGAATTGACCAGCGTGGGTTTCGGGCCGCGCCGACAAGTCGCAAGAACTTCGATGAGATTCTACTATTGCGCTGCGAGCTGGAAGATATGGCTTTGCGCAAAAGCGTCGCGGCTGCGGATGAGGCGTGGGAAGAGGCGCTTGTGCTGGCCCATCATCGGATGACACGGGCAAACAAGGCGCAGGCCGAAGATTTCGAGGACCATCATAAGGCGTTCCACATCGCGCTTTTGTCAAACTCTGACACTCCGATTTTGATGCGGTTTTGTTCGCAGCTTTATGATCTGAATATTCGCTATCGGTTCCTGGCGGGCCGGTCTCTGAATTATCAGCAACGCGATGTTGGTCTAGAACATACTGAGATCATGGATCGCGCGATTGCACGGGATGCAGACGGCGCATCGTCTGCACTTCTGAAACATTACCGCCGCACTGGCGCGTTTCTGGCCGAGCGGATATAAGCGTCGCGAGCCGCCTAGCCGCCTTCGGCCACCAATATCAGGCCGATCTCTGCATCGCCGACGCGCTTGATGCTGGCACGCGGGTCGCGGATCGCCTGTTGAGCATCATTGTGCTGATCCATGGTGCCGTCCGTCGCCATTATTCCGCTGCCGCTTTCGTGAGGTCCGCTTCGTCGAAAATAGGGTTCGAGCAGATGCCGATGCCTTCGATCTCGATGTCCACGACCTCGCCGGGCCGCAACCAGCGCGGGTTGGGCTTTTTGGCGTGCCCAACGCCCGGAGGCGTGCCAAGAGCGATATGATCGCCGGGCTCTAGCGTTGTGTATTCTGAGATGATTGCGATGGTGGCTGCCACCGACCAGATCATGTTTGCGGTGTTGGAACTTTGCAGAATTTCGTCGCCAACGCGGCTTTCGATCTTTAGGCCCCTAGCCCCTTCAGGCAGGTCTTCGGGGGTCACGACAAAAGGCCCGATTGCGCCGGTGTCGTCGAAGTTTTTACCGGGTGTCCATTGGTGGGTCTTGCGTTGGTAATCGCGCACTGAGCCATCATTGAAGATGGTGTAGCCGAAGACGTGATCAAGCGCGCGTTCTTCAGGTATATGGCGCCCGCCTGTGCCGATGATGATCATCAATTCGGCTTCATAATCGAGTTTTTCCGAACATGATGGACGCACCAATGGCGCACCTGCTGCCATGATTGAGTTTTTGCCACGCATAAACAATGCCGGGTAATCCGGGATGTCATAGCCGCCTTCTTTGATGTGATCGACATAGTTCAGGCCAAGGCAAATGATCGTGCCAGGACGTTGCACGGGCAAGGCGGGCGTGATGTCTGCAACTGCGATTGATGGGCCGAGGTCTGAAGTTCTGGCAATCTCGGCCATCAATGCGGGATCGTCGATCAGCCCCTGAAGATCGTCGCCAATACCGCGAAACTGCGCCGTCAGATTGAAAGCCTCATCGCCTTTAACGAGGTAGACGAATTTTGCCGCAGCTGCGTGGCCAACCATCAAACGCATGCTGATCCCCTTGTTTGTCGATCAATATTTGACGATAAAATAAGATAATGTCAATTAAAATCGATATTTTGAGCTTGTGCAAAGCGCCGGCGTGGGGAAGTTGCATAGCCGAAGTAAAGGCGCGCAGGTCCTTTGCGTTTGAATTGTTTGTGGTCATGTCGATGCCAGATAAAATGCCGAAGACCTGAATGCAAATCTGCCAACTCATCTTGAGTATAAGGGACAGTTGGTGCGCGACGGAAATCTGACCTTTGCACGCCCGATATCGAATGAAACGGGCGAACATATGCAAGGGATCGGCCTGATCATCCACTGCGCTTCATCTTTCGATGCGGCCCGTGCTTTGACAGAGGCGGACCCGATGCACAAAAGCGGCGCGCGCGGTTTCGTTTTGCGCAAATGGATGATCAACGATGGCAGCCTGTCTGTTTCGGTCGAACTGTCGACCCAGACCGTCGCGTTGGATTAGGAACGAAACCTTATGGTACGAAGTCCGTATCTTGGCGATATGCTGAACACGCTTTTCGAGCGAAGCCGCACGCCGGCTCGTCTTCGTTCAAAGCGGTCAATCGAGAACATGTGCGCGGCCCTTTTGGCGAAGAGGGGGAAGTATGGGGTATTGCTCTGGCAAAGGCCATTCTTGAGACTTACGCCTCGCTGACCGCCACTGAGAAAGTGAATTTCTTTCAATTGCTCAACGAAAATCTTGGACTAGACGCCGATACCGTGAGCCAGCCTGCAAAAAAAAGTACGGCGCGTCTGGTGCGCCTGATGACTACGAGGCGCTGACCGCATCGGCCGAGCCGCCGCGCTAGAAATTGCTGAGGCGTTTGAACCAATCGACAGGGGCCACGGCCACGCTTGTTTCGATGCGCGTCGATCATCTGCCGGTTTTAAATGGTCACCCCGACCTGCGCCGTACCGACCTTGATTTTATGCATTTGATGCGAAGCTGGTTCAATCGCGGTTTTCTGGTTCTTCGCCAGATTTCGTGGGACACGCCCGCCAGCGTTCTTGAAAAAATCGTCGCCTATGAAGCGGTGCATACGATCAATGAGTGGGATGATCTGCGTCGTCGGCTGCATCCGCCGGAGCGTCGATGCTTTGTGTATTTTCACCCCACTATGCCAGACGAGCCGCTTATTTTCGTTGAAGTTACGCTGACCAAGTCGGTCCCGAATTCGATCCAGCACGTTCTAAGCGACGACCGTGAATTGAACGACGCGGCGGAGACTTCGGTGGCTGTGTTTTACTCGGTCTAAAATTGCCAGACAGGGCTGAGCGGAATTTCGTTCGGCAACCTTCTGATCAAACAAGTGGTTGACGAGTTGAGCAACGAACTGCCGAACCTCGGTACGTTTGTCACGCTGTCCCCGATCCCCGGTCTGGAACGCTGGTTGAAGACGCAAAGCGAGGATGCACATTGCTTGGATGTGTTTGCCGGGACGGCGACGGACGAGGTCGTGGAAGCCGTGGCGGCGCATTATCTGCTACACGCAAAAACTAACGCCGGCGTTCCGGTCGATCCCGTGGCGCGGTTTCATCTTTGCAATGGCGCGTTGATCCATGGCACGCATGCTAACGCGGACAAAACTGACAAGGGGCGGGAACAATCCAGCGGGCGATGGTGAATTACCTTTGCGAACTGAAGCTGATCGAGAGAAATCATGAGATATAGGTGCGCGGGGAGCGACATTCCGACGTCGCGCGCATTGAAAGTAAAGGCCGCTACTGCCGGGCAAAAGGACCAACACGCCGTGACGAACCATCTGTATGACGCTCTGATTGCGCCCCACTCCGAAAACGATGCAACTTTCCTGGCGGTGAGTGAGATTGGACGCCCAGCTGAAATCAGCTTTCGTGCCTTTGTGCAGGAAGCTACGCAAATGGCGCATGTCTTGCGGGATCACGGGGTGCATCCCGGGGGATCAGATCGTTGTGCAGGCCCCGAAGCGGTCGGAGATGCTGGTGCTCTATGACGCCACACTCCAGGTCGGAGCGATATTTTTAACTTTGAATACAGGGTATAAACAGGATGAGTTAACCTATTTTATAGAGGACGCCGGGCCAAGCCTAATCGCTTGCGGCGACGCAGCGACGGTTGGCCTCGCAGGTCTCGCGCGCGGGCAGGATGCTGTCGTGTTTACCCTTAATGCGGACGGTTCAGGCACTTTGATGTGGGACGTTGCGGCCAAGCCTACGACGTTTGCCACCGTGGCTTGCCCCCCTGATGTGTTGGCCGCCCTTTTGTATACCTTGGGCATCACAGGACGTTCAAAGGGCGTGATGCTTAGCCACGACAACCTGTTGTCGAACGCGCGGGCATTGACTGATTTTGGCAGATCACATCAGACGACACTTTGATTCATGCCTTACCCATTTTCCACACACATGGGCTTTTTCTTGGCGGTCAACTCTGCACTTTTGGCCGGGACCCGTGTGCGGTTCATGGCCGGGTTCGACATCGACGAGATAATCGAGGCCTTGGCGGTGTCCACGCTGATGATGGGCGTTCCGACGTTCTACACGCGACTTTTGTCAGACGATCGGCTGACCCGCGAAAGGGTGGCTGATATGCGGTTTTTCGTGTCGGGAAGTGCGCCGCTTTTTGCCGAAACGCACGAGGCATTTACCGCGCGTACCGGGAATCGCATTCTCGAACGTTACGGGTTGACTGAGACAAATATGATCATATCGAACCCTTATGACGGCGCGCGGCGTACGGGCACGGTTGGCTTTGCGCTTGCCGGAACCGAAGTGCGCCTGACGAAGCGTGAGACGGGCGAACTGGTCACGGCGGGTGAGATTGGCATGATCGAAGTGCGTGGGTCGAATGTTTTTCGAGGCTACTGGCGGATGCCCGGCAAAACAGCGGAAGAACTGCGCGAGAACCGGTTTTCATCACTGACGACCTTGGGCAGATCAGCAAGGAAGGCTATCTTTCCATCGTTGGCAGCGAAAAGGATTTGATCATCATGGGCGGCTACAATGTCTATCCCAAAGAAATCGAAGACGTGCTGAACGACGTGGACGGGATATCAGAAACAGCCGTTTTCGGAGTCTCGCACCATGATTTTGGCGATATGATCGTTGCCGCCTGCGTGCCTCTGGGGCTTGCGGGGATTGATGAAGGTGCGTTGCGCGCGGCAGTGGAGGCCAGGCTAGCGCGCTTCAACCATTCCTGCGTTTATTGCGAGATGGATGCATTGCCACGTAACACTATGGGCAAAATGAAAAAAAGCATCATGCGCGAAAGCTTTACTGCGGACGCGTAAGGCTTGCTTTTACGTCAACGTTACCGGTTGTCCCGTCTCGAAAGACTGTGCGGCAGCGTCGGCCAGGCGCTGCGCGGCCACACCATCGTCTATTGATGGATTTGGCGCGGTTCCTGTGGCTATAGCCTCGATAAAGGCTTCCATTTCAGCAACATAGGCATCGGAGTAGCGTTCAAGGAAGAAGTGCTTATTGGGTGCTGTGGTGAACCCGTCCGCGCCCGCAACCTCAACCTGATGTTCAAGCTTGTTGGCGGCTTTGAGCATGCCATTCGCGCCGTGAACTTCCACACGTTGATCGTAGCCGTAGGTCGCGCGGCGCGAGTTGTTGATCATGCACATTTTGCCCGAAGCGGTTTTCAACGTCACGACGGCGGTGTCGATGTCCCCGGCCTGGCCAATTGCGGGATCGACAAGGCAAGCGCCGGTGGCGAATATCTCGACCGGTTCTTCGCCCAGCAAAAACCGCGCCATATCAAGGTCGTGGATCATCATATCGCGAAACAGGCCGCCCGATTGTTCGATGTAAGAAATTGGCGGCGGGGAGGGGTCGCGCGAGGTTATGACGACAATCTCGGGGTCGCCGATGACGCCTGCTGCAAGCTGCGCCTGAAGGTGCGCGAAGTTCGGGTCAAACCGGCGGTTGAAGGCGGTGAAAAAGCCGACACCTGCGGCTTGGACTGCGGTGCGGCATTCGGCGGCGCGTGCGGACGACAGGTCAATCGGCTTTTCGCAGAAGATCGCTTTTCCCGCCGCAGCAAGCGCGTGAATCTGGTCGTAGTGAAGCGTTGTTGGTGTGGCGACGATGACCGCGTCGATGTCCGTGGCGGCGATGATTTCGTCTGCGCTGCGCACCTCGGCGCCGCTGCTCGCGGCAAGCGCTTTGGCGGCCGCAGGCACAGTGTCGGCGACCGCTGTTAGGCCTGCAGAGGCAATCCGTGCAAGGCTAAGCGCGTGGACTTGTCCGATACGGCCACAGCCCAAAAGACCAATAGAAATCATATCTTATCCTTCGTTAGTCTGCGGCAAGACCGCGCAAAACGCGGCGTGCGGCGGTCTGGATGTCTGGTTCAACCTGTTTCAGGATTTGCACCCGGTCAAAGCTGTCGACGTCGCCCGCCAGCGCTGCACGAAGCGAGGCGCCAAAAGCTATCCGAAGCTCGGTTCCGATATTGAATTTGCAAATCTTTGTGGTCTGCGCGAGGCGCTTTCGCTGATCAGTTGGAACGCCCGAGCCGCCGTGGATAACAAGCGGTACATCCGTAATGGTCTCAATCGCACGGATGCGATCTTCATCCAGACCGCCTTCTTTGTTCTGCTGCAAATGGACGTTGCCAACCGAGATTGCCATGCCGTCCACGCCGGTTTCGCGGGCAAACCGCGCGGCTTCATCGGGATCGGTACCCAGCGAGTTTTCACCGTCGCTATACCCCACAAAACCAATCTCGCCCTCGCAAGAAATCCCGGCAGCGTGGGCCATTTCGGCGATCTTTGCAGTCTCGTCTATGTTTTGCACCAATGGCTTGCGCGATCCGTCGAACATCAGCGAGGTAAAGCCAGAGTCCAGCGCCTCTTCACAGTCCTCGAATGTGTAGCCATGGTCAAGATGTGCGACGACCGGAACTGACACGCGGTTCGCCAGATTGCGAAACATAGTGCCCAGAACGGGTAGGGGCGTGTGGGCACGACATGAGGGTCCGGCCTGCAAAATCACAGGCAACCCTTCAGCTTCGGCGGCGTCGACGTAGGCGCGCATGTCTTCCCACCCAAGCGTCACCAATCCGCCCACGGCGTATCCGCCCTTCAGCGCTGGCTGCAGCACATCGGCAAGCGTCGCGAGCGTCATTTGAACTTTGCCACCATGTCGAGGATGCCAGGAATGGTGTGGAGCTGTTCTTTGTGGGTGTCCTGAAAATACTGCACCAGGGACCTCTGGCTGAGGCCGCCCAGAATGGTGAAGTAATACATCTCATAGCCCGGAAGGACGCAGCAAGGATGATACCCCTTGTCGATGCAAATCGTGGAGCCGTCGACGATGTGATAGGCATCGCCGGGTTCGTTGTCTTCACGTTGAAGCATCTGAAGGCCTGAGCCGTAATTCGGGCGGAAGCGGAAATTATAGGTCTCGTCGTGGCGGGTCTCGTCGGGCAAGCGATCGGTGTCGTGTTTGTGGCTTGGAAAGCCGGACCAGCCGCCCGCGCCCACTGTGTACAGCTCTGAAACCAGCAGTCGACCGACGCGGTCTTTTTGCTTCTGCCCCAGTATGTGTTTGATTTTGCGATGTGTTTTCGTGTCGTCCGAGCCGTATTGCACAAAGTCAATCTCGTCGGCGCGAACCGCGAAGGGCTCAAGTACGTCGTCGAATTTGGCACCTGCGATGAAGACCTCGGCACTGTCAGACAGGCAGGTAAACCGCACATCCATGCCGGTGGGCGCATAGACACCCTCGGGCTCGCCGTCCCACACATCGACGCCACGCCCGCCAATTTGATTGGCCCCGAACCCGCCGACAGTCACGTCGATTAAACCAGTCGCCGGTGCGATGCACGTTTCGTATCCGGGCACGGCATAGCCAAATGCCTCACCCTTTTTCAGCTTTACGATGTTGAAATAATTCAGCGGTACAAGCCCATCGTCCACGTCCACGATGGGAGTGTTCTGGTTGTCAAATGGGGCGATATGCATTGGGTCTATCCTTCTCAGATGACGTCTGGAACACTGGGTCCGGGGTGGGAGCCTAGGAAGGCCTCAAGTTGATCTTCGGTCGGCATAGCAGGCGCGCAGCCAGGTTTTGCGACGACAATAGCGGCGCATGCCGAGCCCCGCATGACGGCGTTGTTTAGGTCGCGGCCCTCGGCCAATGAGGCGATAAAACCGGCCATGAAACTGTCACCCGCGCCGGTCGGCTTTACCGCCTGGACCGGGTAGATACCGCTTTGGGTTTCCGTGCCATCTGCAAAAGTTATCGCGCCGAGATGGCCCATTTTGTAAACTACAATCGCGGCTGTGGTGGCAGCGAGGGCGCGCGCTTTCGCAAGGCCTTTTTCAAGGCCGCCCGCCATAAAGCCGAATTCTTCATCGTTGGCGACGATCACGTCCGCCATGGCGCCCGCCTTGGAGAGAACTTCTTCGGCCACTTGCGGCGAGGGCCAGCTATAAGGACGATAGTCGACGTCGAAAATCACCGGCAATCCCGCGGCCTTTGCAAGTTCAAACGCACGAAACGCAGCCGAGCGTGACGGCTCTGCGGCAAAAACTGTCCCTGCCGTTATCAATGCGCCAAACTGAGTGTAATCAACGGCTTCGACATCTTCGATGCACATTTGGAAATCGGCGGCCCCGTTGCGGTAAATCACCGAATTGTGGTTCTCGACGCGGGTTTCGTAGACGGCCAGCGAGTTTCTGAATTCACCTGATATTGGCTTCACATGGGTCGCATCCACGCCGTACCGGTTCAGTTGACTGATGCAATAGCGTCCGATTGCGTCGTTCGAAACGCGTGTCACCAACGCCGCTTTCGAGCCGAACTTTACCAATCCCGCCGCTATGTTGGCCGATGATCCGCCCATCGCGACCATCATCGACGTAGCGTCTTCGATCCCGACACCGGCGGGTTCTGGCGAGAAATCAATCCCGACGCGGCCAACCACGATGAAAGTGTTCTTTTTGATGCCTTGAAGGACGTCCATTATACACCCTTGCGCTGTTTGGAGCGACTTTCTTCCCACTCAATGTGCGCTGCACGCACTTTCGGATTGTCGGTCACATGCGGCGTGCCGACCTCCCACCACGTGTGACCTTCGGTTGTCCAGCCGTCGTAGGCATCTACGTTCATCACGATAACGGACGTCTTGTCCGAGGTCTTCGCGGCCTTGAATGCTTGGGTCAGTTGCTCGGGCGTGTCGGCGAAAACGGCGTTGGCGCCCATAGAGGCGGCGTGTGCAACATAGTCGACCGAGAACGCTTCTGGAATGGTTGGCGCGTCCGCGAGAAGGTTGTTGAAGCTCTCGTTGCCAGTGTTGTTTTGCAGCTTGTTGATGACCGCAAAACCACCATTATCTAGAACGAACACTATCATCTTTTTCTGTGATAGGACAGATGAATAGATGTCAGAGTTCATCAACATATAGGACCCGTCTCCGGTGAAGACGATGGTGTCTGCGTCGGGTTCCTTTTCGGATTGGGCAATTCGTGCGCCCCAGCCGCCAGCAAGCTCGTAACCCATGCAGGAAAAACCGAATTCTACGTCGACGGTGCCGATATCAAGGGTGCGCCAGTTGGCAGTAACTTCCGCAGGAAGCCCTCCGGCTGCCGCCACAACGCGGTCGCGTTTGCCACAGAGCGCGTTCACTGCGCCGATGACCTGCGCGTAGGAGTTCGGGCGATTTCCAGGGCGTACGTTTTCGGCGACATAGGCGTTCCATTTCGCACGCTCGGCTTTGGCGAAGTCGACCCAAGAGGCCGGGGCCTGATAACCAGCCATCGCTGCGTCAAGCGCGCTCAGGCCAAGTTTTGCATCCCCCACTACGGGAAGAGATTTGTGTTTGCCTGCGTCATGGCGCGCGGCGTTAAGCGAGATTAACTTTGCGTCCTTGGCAAAGGCCGTCCAAGACCCCGTGGTGAAGTCTTGCAAGCGGCAACCCACGGACAAGATCACATCGGCAGCTTCGGCCACTGAATTGGCGCTGTTCGACCCGGTCACGCCAATGGGTCCAATGTTTAATCCATGGTCGTTAACCATGTTTGCGCGCCCTGCAATTGTCTCTATCACTGGAATCTGGTGTGCTTCGGCAAAGGCCGTCATCTCGGCTACGGACCCTGAATATTGGACGCCACCACCGGCGATCATCACGGGTCGTTCTGCTGACTTCAGCAAGGCAACCGCATCTGCAACCTCGTCCGCATCCGGTGTAAGGCGCCGAATACGATGGGTTTTTTCGTCAAAAAACGATACTGGAAAATCGTAAGCCCAGCCCTGCACATCCTGCGGCAGGGCGATGAAGGCCGGTCCACAGTCGCCCGGGTCGAGCATCAAAGCAAGGGCTGCTGGCAGCGATTGGATGACCTGTGCGGGATGAGTGATGCGATCCCAGTAACGGGTGACCGACTGAAAGCCATCGTTCAGCCCCAGGGCCGGATTGTTGAAGTGCTCAAGCTGCTGCAGCACAGGGTCGGGCAGCCGGGTCAGGAAGGTGTCACCGCAGAGCATTAACATTGGTAAACGGTTCGCATGAGCAAGAGCAGCAGCGGTCAAAAGGTTCGCCGTTCCGGGGCCAGCCGACGCGGTGCAAAACATGAACCGACGGCGCAGGTGATACTTTGCGTAGGCGGCGGCAGCGAATCCCATGCCTTGCTCGTTTTGGCCGCGATAAAGTGGCAGTGTCTCGCGGTGATCATAGAGAGCCTCACCCAGGCAGGTGACGTTGCCATGGCCGAAAATGCCAAAGCCGCCGCCGCATACGCGTTGGCGTTCTCCATCAATTACAATGAATTGCGCGTTCAGATAGCGTATGATCGCCTGCGCTGTGGTCAGGCGGATGGTTTGGTCGCTCATCGGACGTGTCCTCCCCGAGAGTATCAAAATATGGCCTTTCAGGCACCAAGATGCTTGACGGTCTTGTCGGATACAAGATACCCGTGTTGCAACCGGTTGCAATGTGTTTTTGAGGGTAGGACATGACGGAAATAGGCATAGGCATCATTGGTGGCGGGTATATGGGTAAAGCTCACGCCGTCGCCCATGCCGCAGTTGGCGCGGTATTCAACACGCGGTTACGCCCGCGTCTTGAGATGGTTGCGGCGTCGTCGAAGGCGTCTGCCGAGCGGTATCGTGCCGAGTTCGGGTTTGCCCGAGCGGCCGACGACTGGGAGGCACTTGTGCGCGATCCGGGCGTCGAAGCAGTGGTGATTGCCTCTCCACAATCGACCCATCGCGCTGCGGCCGAATTGGCATTTTCACTTGGCAAACCTGTGTTTTGCGAGAAGCCGCTTGGGGCGTCTGTTGCAGACGCCGAAGCCATGGTCGCTGCTGCCAACTCCAGCGGATGCGTCAACATGGTGGGCTTCAATTACATTCGCACGCCAGCCTCGCAATACGCACGCGCTCTGATCACAAATGGCACCATCGGGGAAGTCACCTGGTTTCGTGGTGAGCATACAGAAGACTTTTTCGCAGATCCCGACATGCCATCTTCATGGCGCACGGACGGGGATGCTAACGGCACAATGGGCGACCTTGCGCCGCACATGATCAACGCCAGCCTCGCGTTGATTGGCCCGATATCCAGCGTGATGGCGCAGATCGAAACTGTTCACCCAGACCGCGGCGGCGTGCCAGTAACGAATGACGATCACGCCCAAATGATGTGCCGTTTCGAGAACGGAACAATGGGCCACATGTTCTTTAGTCGTGTGGCAACGGGGCGAAAAATGGGCTACGCCTACGAGGTCACAGGCACCAAAGGTGCGATCCGATTTGATCAGGAAGACCAGAATGCGTTGTGGCTTTACAAGGCTGAGGGCCCCGAGGTCGAGCGTGGATTTCGCAAGATTTTGACCGGCCCCGGGCACCCAGACTACGCGCCGTTTTGTCAGGGTCCAGGGCACGGAACCGGGTACCAAGATCAGATCGTAATCGAGGCGCGAGATTTTCTCGAGGCGATTGCGGACGATAAAAATTGCTGGCCGACGTTTGCGGATGGCCTTGCTGTTTCGCGGGTGGTAGAGGCCGCCCGCACATCACATGCCGGCGGGGCCTGGACCCAGGTCGGACGCGTTTAAAGGAGACCCGCGCGTGACGATTAGAATTGGAAATGCGCCCTGTTCATGGGGTGTGGAATTTGCCGATGATGCCCGTAATCCGGGCTGGCGCGACGTATTGCGCGAGAACGCGCAAGCCGGGTACAAAGGCATCGAATTGGGGCCTGTTGGCTTCATGCCCGAGAATCCGCCGGTGCTGTCCGAAGCCCTTTCGGAGTTTGATCTTGAATTGATCGGCGGCGTGGTCTTTCGCCCGTTTCACGATGCAGGCGCATGGGACGATGTGCTGGATGCGTCGGTACGAACCTGCAAGGCGTTGAGGGCACACGGCGCGCGGCATCTTGTTTTGATCGATTCTATTTCGCCACGCCGCGCACCAACCGCCGGTCGCGCCGATGATGCCGAGCAGATGGATAAGGCCGAATGGACCGCCTACCGCGATCGCATTGCGCAGGTCGCAAGAATTGGGACCGAGGAGTTTGGCCTGACTGTTGGCATCCATGCGCATGCGGCGGGCTTCATAGATTTTGAGCCGGAACTTGAGCGTCTTTTGAACGAAGTTGATGAAAGCATTCTGAAGATTTGCTTTGATACGGGCCACCATTCATATGCCGGTTTTGACCCTGTTGCCTTCATGGAACGCCACATCGGGCGCATCAGCTATATGCACTTTAAGGACATTGATCCTGTGGTGAAAGCCGACGTGATTGCCAAAGGCACCGGGTTCTATGACGCCTGTGGACAGGGCATTTTTTGTAATCTTGGTGACGGCGACGTTAACTTTCCGCGTGTGCGCGAAATTCTTGTCGAGAATGGCTTTGACGGATGGTGTACGGTTGAACAGGACTGTGATCCGACGCTGCCTGATACCGATGCGCTTGGCGATGCCAGGACAAACCGCGCCTATCTGCAATCCATCGGCTTTAGCTAAGGAGCCTGACTATGGCGAAACTGAAATGGGGCATGATTGGCGGCGGTGAAGGCAGTCAGATCGGACCGGCACACCGGCTTGGCGCTCAGGCAGATGGGAATTTTACTTTTTCTGCTGGTGCTTTAGATGCCGAACCCGCAAAGGGGAAAGCCTATGCTCAGTCCCTCGGGATTGAAGCTGATCGCGCATATGGAAACTGGCAGGAGATGCTGGCGGGTGAGCGAAATCGTGACGACAAGGTCGATCTGGTCACCGTAGCGACGCCAAACAACACGCACTTCGAGATTACAAAGTCCTTCCTTGAGGCGGGCTTTAATGTGCTTTGTGAAAAGCCGATGACGATGACGGTGCAAGAGGGCGAAGAGATCGTGCGTGTTGCAAAAGCGACCGGAAAGGTTTGCGCCGTTAACTATTGTTACTCGGCCTATCCCATGGTGCGGCAGATGAAAGCGATGGTCGCGGCGGGCGAGCTTGGCGCGATCCGTACGGTTGTCACCAACTTCAGCCACGGACATCACGCGGGCGGCGACGATGCAGAAAACCCACGGGTGCGCTGGCGGTATGATCCGGCGCAGGCCGGGGTCTCGGGTCAGATGGCGGATTGTGGTATCCACGCGTTGCATTTAGCCAGCTTCATCACTGGCGACGAAGTCGAAACACTGTCGGCGGACTTCGCGTCAACCGTGCAAGGACGCGTGCTGGAAGACGACGCGATGGTGAACTTCCGCACCGCGAAAGGCACAGTCGGGCGGCTTTGGACGTCGACGATTGCGCTTGGACGTCAGCATGGGTTGGACATTCAGGTGTACGGCGAGCTAGGCGGAATGCGATGGGCGTCTGAACAGCCGAACCAGATCATTTACAGCCGCCTTGGCGGACGTACCGAGATC
>CAJQNG010000142.1 GCA_905479635.1 uncultured Boseongicola sp.
CAACGCGCTGATCTTCAATAAAGGCGATCATCGCTTCAGTGGGCGGTCGAGTTCCGCCTGTGCAAAATACGCTGACGCCTTGCGCAGTATCTCGTTGGCTTGGCGCAGCTCGCGAACCTCACGTTCGAGAGCTTTGATCCGATCCCGCTCCTCGGTCGTGACACCGTCGCGCATGCCACTGTCTTTCTCGGCCTGCTTGACCCATTCGCGCAGGGTCTGGGGAATACAGCCGATCTTGGGTGCAATGGCCGCGATCGCGCCCGCCTGCGTTTCGTATGAGCCTTGATGCTCGAACACCATTCGAACCGCACGTGCGCGGACCTCGGGCGAGTAGCGATTTGCCATTTTGCTTTTTGTCATAACCATCATCCTTAGGCAGCCGACTCATAAAACTCGATCCACAGTCTGACCGACGCCAGTTTGATCATCGACAGGAAGTTGCGTGACGTCTTTTCGTATCGGGTTGCGATCCGACGGAACGAGGCTTTCAGCCTGCCGAAGAACCGCTCGATTTTATTGCGTTCCCGGTAGATTTCAGCGTCGAATTCGGCGGGCAGTTTACGGTTTGCCTTGGGAGGGATCACGTCGATAGCGCCCTGTTCCCAGATCATGTCCCTGATCCAGTCTGCATCATATGCTTTGTCCGCGAGCACGTGTTGACCAGGCTGCAGGTTGTCGAGCAGCGTCTTGCAAGGCGGTGCGTCATGGGCTTGACCGGGTGTCAATTCATATCGGATCGGCAGACCATCCTGATTGGTAAGTGCATGTATTTTCGTCCCTAATCCGCCCCGCGAACGACCTAAACAGCGGCGCGGGTCTTTTTTTTGAGTGTCGTGGCGGAATGATGCGCGCGCACGCTGGTCCCGTCGACCATCACCATGTCAACGTTATGCGCGTCGGCGATGGCATCCATGATCCGGTCCCAGTGGCCCGCATAGCTCCAACGGTTGAAACGGTTGTAGACCGTGGTCGGTGGACCGTATTGCTCTGGTAGATCAGCCCAAGGGATGCCGGTGCGCAGGACGTAGAAAATACCATTGATCACGCGGCGGTCATCAACCCGCTTCTTGCCCCTTGTCTTGTTGGGCAAGACCGCCTTGATGAATTCCCATTCAAGATCGCTCATGTCTGATCGTGCCATTTGCATCCTCCCGCCCGATGTTCGCCCGGAGTGAATCACAAACCTATACAGTCAAACAAGAATTAATGGGTGTACTGCCTAGAATTTGGTTCCAGCAATCGAACCCTCAATCAAGCGCCGTGTCTCGCTCAGCACCGCGAAGACGACTAAGTGTGACCGGAGTGACACCGAGAAAAGATGCTATCAAATAGTGGCCAAATAGCCCTTCGTGGCGCGGGAAGTTTTCGCGAAACCACGCAAGGCGGTCTGCCCCGCCAAGTGCAGCAAGGCACCACTCCCGGTCAGCCTTACGGGCCAGTTCTTGTTGCAAAATGCCGTTTGCCCATTCGCGAATTGGCTCCGATACCAACATGAGCTCAGTCAAAGCGCGGCTGTCCATTTGCGCAACTAACGCGTCCGCAACTACATCTATTGATACGAGCGAGGTCCCGTTTCTAGTTCTCGCGACATTTGGTGCGACCACGCACGGACCAGCGTTAAAGCTAACGCAAACGCCGCGGCCTTCTGGATCGCTAATTTGGTGCAGCGCGACAAACAAGATGAGACTCGAGCGTCAATCAGGATGAGACCGCGGGTGTGGTGTCTTGCAGGGAGGGCGTAGCCCGACTGGAGAGATACCACACCCGCGTTTCGCCCCAAATGGGTGTGCCTGACGGTCGTGGCCGGCTCGGATATGGATTGATTTTCCAAGTGAGGGGGATCGTTCATGCCGGGCCGTCATGTCACCGACCAACAAATGAGGCTCTTCATGACGCACAAACAAAACCATGCCGTTCCCTTGGCCGCCGCCAAGGCGGGTATCAGCCGGGCTACGGGCTTCCGGCTGCAAGCCGATACAACATTGCCATCACAAAAGAAAACGCCGCGCAGCCGACGACGGCCAGATCCTTTGGCTGATATTTTCGAGACCGAGGTCGTGCCGCTGCTGCGCTCTTCTGCGGGGATACGGCCAGTGGCGGTGTACGAGGAGCTGCTTCGTCGGCACCCTGGGCTTGGCATCGGTATCCGCCGCACTCTGGAACGACGGATACGCGCCTGGAACGCCGAGCACGGCCCTGAGCAGGAAGTGATATTCCGGCAAACCCACACGCCGGGCAAGATGGGCCTGTCGGACTTCACCGCCATGGGCAAATCGGGTGTGACCATTGCCGGAGAGATCCTGGATCATCGCCTGTATCACTTCCGGCTAGCGTATAGCGGCTTTCAGCACGCTCATGTCGTGCTGGGGGGTGAGAGCTATGTGGCGCTGGCCGAAGGGTTGCAGAATGCTCTCTGGACGCTCGGGGGCGTGCCACACGATCATCGCACCGACAGCCTGTCTGCCGCCTTTAAGAACCTGGACAAGGCGGCACACGATGACCTTACCGACCGCTTCGATGCCCTGTGCCGTCATTACGGCATGACGCCCACGCGCAACAATAAAGGCGTTGCACACGAGAACGGCTCGATTGAAAGCCCCAATGGTCACCTGAAGCGGGCGATTGAGGACGCATTAATCATGCGCGGCTCGCGCGACTTCGCGGATCTGGCGGTCTACCGCCGCTTCGTCGATGAGATCGTGGGCAGGATCAATGCCCGTAATACAAAACGCATCGACGCAGAACGCGCCAGCCTCAGGCCTTTGCCTGCGCGCCGTACCATGGATTATGAAGAGGTCACGCTGCGCGTCACCTCCTCCGGCGGCTTCACCTTGCGCAAGGTGTTTTACACTGTGCCATCGCGATTGATCGGGCATCAGCTGCGGGTTCGCCTCTATGATGATCGGCTGGAGCTGTTTCTGGGGGGCACCGCTTTGATGACCCTGCCACGTGGACGGGCATCAAGCAGCGGCAGCCATGGTCACGTGGTCGATTACCACCATGTCATCCATTCGTTGCGCAAAAAGCCCATGGCGCTGATGGGGCTGGTCTACCGGGATCAGCTCTTTCCACGGCAGGCCTTCCACGACATGTTTATGGCCCTTTTGGAAGACAGTGGTGAGAAGACGGCGTGCCGCATGACTGTCAACCTTCTGGCACTGGCCCACGACCGCGGGTGCGAAGCCGCGTTGGCCGCACAGATCGAGGAGGACCTTCGCCAAAAACGTCCACCTGATATGGCGGCCCTGCGCGCACTCTTTGCACCGACAGAAGGCGTGCTGCCCAAAGTCGAAGTGAAGATGGCAGACCTGTCCTCCTACAACCGATTGCTTGGGAATGCGGCATCCTCCGAGGAGGTGGCGGCATGACCTCATCCCAGACCGATACGGCCCGCCTAACCCTGGCTCTGAACGAGTTGCGCCTGCCTGCCATCAAAATGCTATGGCCGCGCTTTGCGGAACAAGCCGATAAGGAAGGCTGGCCGGCCGCCCGGCTGCTCAGCACCTTGGTGGAGCATGAACTGGCCGAACGTGATCGCCGCCGGATCGAACGACATCTCGCACAGGCACGCCTGTTACCCGGCAAAACGCTCGAGACCTTCGACTTCGCCGCCGTCCCAATGTTGTCCAAGGCTCATGTCAACGCCATCACAGCGGGTGACAGCTGGGTCGGTAAGGGCAGCAACATCCTGCTGTTTGGCCCGCCCGGCGTAGGCAAGTCGCATCTCGGTTCCGCCATCGGACTTTCCCTTGTCGAGAAAGGCTATCGCGTCCTGTTCAGCCGAACCACCGATCTGGTTCAGAAGTTGCAGCAGGCGCGCCGCGATCTCGTCCTGGAAAGCGCCATCGCAAAGCTCGACAAGTTCCATCTGCTGATCCTCGACGACATCACCTATGTCACCAAAGATCAGTCTGAGACCAGCGTCCTGTTCGAAATCATCAGCGCAAGATATGAGCGCCGCTCCATGCTGATCACCGCCAACCAACCCTTCGGCGAATGGAATACCATCTTCCCGGATCCGGC
This sequence comes from uncultured Boseongicola sp., assembly GCA_905479635.1. GTDB lineage: Bacteria > Pseudomonadota > Alphaproteobacteria > Rhodobacterales > Rhodobacteraceae > Boseongicola. The sequence goes on from CAJQNG010000142.1 coordinate 4,024, forward strand.
CATGACCCTGGCCGCCGTCGACAGGCTTGTTCACCACGCGACCATCTTCGAGATGAATGTGGAAAGCTATCGGCGCAGAGCCGCAGAGCAAGCAAAGGGCCTCGGGCGCACCGATCAAAGAGCGATGCAAGCCAACCCGAAAACTGATTGACGCGCCGCGACAATCAAAACCCACAAAACACTTGATCGTGGTGGAAAAGGCCGCCACCTTCACAAACGTCGCGACCAGGGAATCTCATCCTGATTGACGCGCTCGTCTCATCCTGATTGTCGCGCTACAACGATGTTGCACTATTCTTCGACGAGCATGACGAACGCGATATCGGCGATGGTTTTATCAAACAAAGTCAAACGGTCGACGGTGATCACGGACGGATTGACGCGCGAAA
>CAJQNG010000143.1 GCA_905479635.1 uncultured Boseongicola sp.
CCGGTCTGTTTCCTTGACAACGATCAATCGTTTTTCCCGAATGATCATGAGTATCAAAAAAAATCTCGATCTGTCGAATGGCAGAATAGTCCCGAAGAGCGGTCATTGGTAAAGGGCGCGGCGAATGTCGGCTCCGAGCCCGATTTTACCGCCTGGGGCCTGGAAGGTTTTTGCACATGCAGAAAAACGTGCCCGATAGAGCCGGCTCAAAGCAGACGTTCGCCGCATAGAGGCGCTGATGTATAGCCAATATAAACTGGGCAGTTTAAGGCGTACATATGCCTGTTTCAGCGATAGCTAGGATACTGCCCTTGCTCGACACTTTGCCGCTGCCCGCGCGCTCATGCTCTCGGCCTAAGCCGGCCGGTCCAGCAAGGTTTCCAGGGGATCGTGCTCTTCGACAAAATGCCCGGATGAAACTTCCTTGAGCCTTGGCTGATAGGCCGCATCGGACGTCAGCCGCGACGGAATAAACCTCAACGCTGCTTTCGGATCCAAAGGCGAAGGCAATTCTCCGGGGATACGCAGCCGCTGCCGTGTGCGCTCAAGATGAGGGTCCGGGATTGGCACCGCCGAAATCAGAGATTTCGTATAAGGGTGGCGAGGCTCGTCATAAAGTGCATCGCGATCCGCCATTTCGACCACTCGTCCCAGATACAGAACCATGACCCGGTTCGACACGGCTCGCACGACCGACAAGTCATGGCTGATAAAGATCATCGCCATACCAATATCGTCTTGCAAGCCTTTCAAAAGCATCAGGATTTGCGCCTGTATCGACACATCGAGGGCCGAAACAGCCTCATCGCAGATGACCAGCTTCGGCCGATTGATCATGGCCCGCGCAATGCCAACTCTCTGGTTCTGACCCCCAGATAATTCATGTGGATAGCGGTTCACCATGCGCGCGTCCAAGCCCACACGCTCCATCATTTCAGCCACTTCGATCTTGCGCTCAGCCAATGTCAACTCTGGCCGGAAAGTTCGCAAAGGTTCTGCGATCGAGGCAGAGATTGTCATCCGCGGATCAAGGCTCGCTAAGGGGTCTTGAAACACAATCTGCAGGTCCTTGCGTCTCGACTTCAATGCATGAGACGTCAACCCGACCAGGTCCTGTCCCAGCCAAGTCACCGCTCCGGCAGTCGGGGGTATGAGCTGCAAAACCGCCCGTGCAAGCGTCGACTTTCCGCAGCCGCTTTCACCGACGACCCCCAAAGTCTCGCCCGCGCGCAGATCAAAGCTGACACCATTCACGGCTTTCAACAGTACCGTCCCACTAAACAAACCACGGCCCTGTTTAATCGGGAAATGCACCATCACATCGTCCACGTTCAATAGCGTCTCGGCGTCCGCCGCAACCGCGTGTGGTGCGTCGTCGGAATCGAGACGTGGCATCGCCGTCAGCAAGGACTTGGTGTAGTCCTTCTTCGGCGCCGAGAAAATCTCGTCCACCGAGCCGCTTTCCACAAATTCTCCATGCCGCATCACATGCACATCGCGGCACATTCGCGCCACCACGCCCATGTCATGCGTAATCAAGGCAATCGCCGTGCCTTCTTCCTTTTGAAGCCCCACCATCAGGTCCAGAATCTCGGCCTGAACCGTGACATCAAGCGCCGTGGTCGGCTCATCTGCGATCAGCACTTTCGGATTGCAGAGCATTGCCATGGCAATCATTACGCGCTGTCGCATGCCTCCCGAAAGCTCGTGCGGGTACTGATCCAACCGACGTTTCGCCTCGGGGATTTGCACCTTGTCCAGCCAACCCAAAGCGACCTTTTCGGCGTCCCGGCCCGACAATCCCTGATGAGACCGCAGCACTTCTTCCATCTGATTGACGATCTTCAGATGCGGCGTAAGCGCCGTTAGCGGATCCTGAAAGATCATCGAAATGTCACGCCCACGCAGACTGTTCAGCTCCGGAATCGAAACATTCAGCATCTCGCGACCCATCAATTGAACCGAGCCCGTAGCCAGCCCGTTTTTCGGCATCAACCCCATCGCGGCCATGAACGTCTGACTTTTGCCCGAGCCACTTTCGCCAACAATCCCAAGGCAGTCCCCCGCCTCAATATCAAAGGAAACGCCCTTCACCGCATCGATCATGCCGTCCTGCGTGGTGAAAGACACGTTCAAATCACGAACAGAAAACAAGGCCATCGTCAGCGATCCTTTGGGTCAAGCGCATCACGCAAACCATCTCCGATGAAAAACATGGTGATGATGATCGTGACGTAGAAAAACAGCGGAAAAAGCAACTGCCACAGTGTGCCATAGGCCATCGTCCCGGCCCCTTCGGCGATCAAGGCACCGAGCGACGTGTAGGGTTCCGAAATGCCCAGCCCCAGGAACGAGATAAAGCTCTCGGCCAAAATCATCTCTGGCACCAAAAGCGACGCATAGACGATCACTACGCCAAGCAGGTTCGGCAGAATATGGCGTATCATGATTGTGAACTCGCCAACGCCCGCCGCCCGCGCCGCTTCGATGAAATCACGGTTCTTCAAGGTCAGCGTCTGCCCCCTCACGATCCGTGCCATCGACAGCCAACTGACCGCGCCCAGCGCCACGAACAACATGATGAACGATCGCCCCGCGACGACCAGCAACAGGATAATCACCAGTGTCGAAGGGATCGCCAGAAGGATATCGACAAAACGCATCATTAGTCCGTCGATCCGACCCCCAAGATAGCCAGCGACAATCCCGTAAAGCGTCCCCACAATCAGGGCCATCGCCGCGCCGATAAGCCCTACCAGAAGTGACGTTGTCGTCGCCTGAATAACGCGGCTGTAAAGATCACGCCCCAGATCATCGACTCCGAAGAAATGCCCGCTCTCGACCGACGGCGCCCCAAGTCCGCGCACATCGCCCATCGCGGTCCAGTCGATCGTTTCGTTATCCCAGACCGCGAAAAAAGGCCCTGCCAGCGTGAACAACACGATACACCCAAGGGTCGCCACACAGACCATCGCCGCCTTGTTGCTGGTGAACCGGTCATAGGCATCCCGCCAGAGCGAACGGCCAACGACAGCCTGCTCGTTCACTGCTTCCGCCAATTCTATCGTCTTTTTGGAGCTTCCAAACATATGTCAGCCCCCTCAATACCGGATTTTCGGATCGAACCAGGCATAAGCAAGGTCCGTGATAAGGTTCACCAGAACAGTCAGCCCGCCATAAAGGATCGTGACCCCCAACAGCACCGAATAATCCCGGCTCAACGCCGAGCCGACATAGGCTTGTCCCAAACCTCCAGTCGAAAAATAGATGTCCACGAACACCGACCCCGTCAGCACATAAACGAAGACCGGCCCTAGGTAGGACACGACCGGCAACAGCGTCGGCTTCATCGCGTGCTTCCAGATGATCTGGCGTTCCGGGATGCCTTTGGCCCGCGCCGTACGAATATAATTCGAGTTCAGAACCTCCAGCATCGACGACCGGGTGATCCTTGCGATGGACCCCATGTAGGAGGTCGAAAGTGCGATCACCGGCATGATCAGATACGGCCATGCACCCCCGTTCCAGCCACCGCCTGGTAACCAGCCAAGATAGAGTGTGAAGACCAAAATAAGGATTGGTCCCATGATGAAGTTCGGCAGCGCCTGTGCGGCAATACCCAATGAGACAGCAAAATAATCGATCCAAGTGTTGTGCCGGATCGCTGCCGCCACACCCAAGGTCACACCAACTGAAGTTGCCGCCAGAAACGATAGGAACCCGTAGGTCAGCGAGATCGGAAAGCCTTGCGCGATGATGTCATTCACATCGCGGTCCTTGAACTTGAAGGATGGTCCGAAATCAAAATGAAACACTATGTTGTAAAGGTAATCCCAAAACTGCTTCCACATCGGCTGATCCAGCCCATATCGTGCCTCAATATTGGCAAGAACTTGCGGCGGCAGTGGCCGCTCGGATGTGAAGGGGCCACCGGGGGCAACCTGTATCAGGACGAAGGACGCCGCGATCAGCAACAGCAGCGTCGGAATGGCCGCCAAAAGGCGACGGATCGAATAACCGAGCATATAATTTCCAATGAGTTAGCCGCCCCCGCCACACAACTGTGCGACGGGGGAAGCCGTTCAAACGCTTGGTTTATTCAGCGATTTTGTAGAGGTTTTTCGAGTACCAGTTCTGCTCGACGTTGTTCACAGGCCAGTTCCCGACATCGCTGTCCAGCATATAGACACCGGCATAGTGATAGATCGGAATCACAGGCTGTTCCTGCGCAATGATCGCCTCAACCCGCGTGTAGAGGTCCGACGTCTCGCTCGCGGTGCGGGCTTGCGTCATCAGACTGTCGATCTCCGCGCTAGAGAACTTACCGTCGTTGTATCCTGACGGCGTCGTCAGAAGATCGAGGAACGTGGACGCCTCGTTATAGTCGCCACACCATGCACCACGCGCCAGTTCAAAGTCCTGGTTGCCACGTGTTTCAAGGAAAACCTTCCACTCCATGTTGCCAAGTTCGGCTTCAACACCCAGCTTCTGCTTCCACATCTGGCTCATCGCCACTGCGATTTTCTTATGAGATTCCGAAGTGTTGTAGATCATGCTGAACTTGAGCGGATTGTCGGGACCATAGCCTGCTTCTGCCAGCAGTTCCTTGGCTTTCGCATCACGCTCGGCTTGCGTAATCGACGCCATTTCCGATGCAGGCGGCTCGAAGTTGGCAACCGCAGCGGGCGTAAAGCTGTAGGCTTCTGGCTGACCACCTGCCAGCACGTTCTCTACGATGATCTTGCGATCCACAGCCATCGCAAGGGCCTTGCGCACGCGCACGTCCTTGAATTGCTCCGGGCCATCATTCGAAAGGTTAAACGTGTAATAATAGTTGCACAGACGCGGGAAACTGATCGCCTCTTCCGGATGTTCTTCCTTCAGGCGCGGGAACTGACCTGCCGGCACTTCAGTCCGGTCAAGCTCGCCCGCCATATAACGCGTCAAAGCGACATTCTCGTCGTTGATCACAAGGGCGACGACCTTATCGATGATCGTGTTCTCATTATCCCAATACATAGGATTGCGTTCGCGAACGGACCGCTCGTTGGGCAGATGTTCGGTCAGGACATAAGCACCGTTTGACACGATATTCTCGGGCTTGGTCCAGTCAGCGCCATGCGCCTCAATTACCGAACGCGGCGCGGGGAACAATGTCGAATGCGTCGTCATCGTCGCAAAATATGGCAACGGCGCTGACAGTGTGATTTCCAAAGTTCGGTCGTCGATTGCTTTCACACCAAGATCAGTGATCGGTGCGTCGCCTGCGATAATCTTGGCAGCATTTTCGATCGACGTGATTTCCATGTACCAAGCGTAAGGCGAGGACAATTCAGGATCGACGGCGCGCTGCCAGGCGTAAACGAAATCGCCCGCAACCACCGGATCACCGTTCGACCACTTGGCGTTGTCACGCAAAGTGAATGTATACACGGTCTTGTCGTCATTCGTCGTGAACCCGGTCGCGACACCCGGCACAAGGTTGCCGTCTTCGTCCTGGTTCATAAGGCCTTCGAAAAGATCGCGCACGACTTCGGCGCCGGTGACATCTTCCACAACCTGCGGATCGACGGAGCTGTGTTCGTCCAGCACGCGATAGGTGAAGGTTTGGTCATCCGCGAGCGGTTCCCCGGTCGTCGGGTGTGTACCGGCCGCCAGAACTGGCGACGCAAGCATGGTGGTAGCGACCAAAGTCGCGAGGGCGGAATTTCTAATATGTTTCATGGAAAGGCTCCCTGTTGTTTCTTGATAAAACAGAGACTGCGCCCGCCCAGCGTAAGAGTCCAGTAATTCAAACTCGTTCTGACCACGCGTCATGCAGACCAACGCACCCATGGAAACAGCGTGTGATTGATGAAAGTAATCCTACCAAGAACCAAAGAATCTGCTGTTTGCCAACGCCAGAAAAGCGCTTGCCCAAAAGTCCAGCGGTGTCGTTCTTCCGCGTGCTCAAATCATCTGCAATGAATTCCAGTAGGTGACGATACCCACATGCGCTCGCCATCACCTGTATCAACTCGACACCTGCCTAAAAGAAGTTCGCAAGCTACCGCTCGAATTTCTCCGCCACCAACCAGCCTACCAGAAGCGGCTCTTGCGACCCGAGCCCGACCGGGAAATTGTTTGTATGACAAGCCCGCAACCCCCAACGGCCTTCGCCGCAGCGAATGTCTGCTTTTCCGCCGTTAGTGCCAAATGCTGCGCTCGCGAACCCTGAGATCTTGCGGTCGCGGCAAAGGGCAGTAAAGTCCGCACTGCAGACATTGATGCATAGCGCGGCGAATGGCTGCTGTGAGCCCGAAGCGGTGATCCCAATATTTGGTATGAGATGGCCTAGGTGCCATTCAGGAATTCAGTGACCGCCATTATTTCAATTCAAACACGCTTCTCGGAGGATGTGAATTTTTGCGTATCAAGATTGTTTTGAAAGTCTGCGCATTTTTTTGCATGGGAGCAATAAGTGCTCTGGCGGATGACAGCCGACCTGATCCAGGTATTTTGCATGAGTACAACTTTATTCCCGCGTTTGATGGAATTTGTGGCCTGGGCAAAGCGATGTCGCAAGGATGCCAGGCAATAAGAGCGCGTGAAATCGTCGATGCATCTTCTGAGCCATGGCGAGCCGTAGGCAGGGTCAACTTCGCAAGCATTCAAATCAGTCAACATTGTACTGGCACACTTGTGTCTGATCGTATCGTACTCACCGCAGCGCACTGCCTCTACAACTTCCAAAGAAAAGCTTGGATACCACCCCAAAGCATCACCTTCGTAGCGGGATATCAGCGAGGGTCATCACTTGCCTTTTCGCATGGGCAGCGGGTCGTCCTTAGTTCTGCAGAAGATGTCACTGGTCGCGACTTCAGATCAAAACCAGAACAGGACTGGGCGCTCCTTATTCTAGAAAAACCCATTGGTCGTGAAGTGGGCTTCCTGAATTTGGCTCAATTGACTCCCAGTGATTTTGAGCAGTCAGATTTCCGGCTGGCAGGTTATTCAGGCTTGCGACCCAATGTCCTCTCTATGGCCTCTGATTGTGGTCCCCCATTGGAAAACTGGTCGAACGTAATTTTGCAAAAGTGCTCAACAATGCAGGGTGACTCTGGTGCACCATTACTTGTCTTAAGGGCTGGGGAATACTCAGTGGCTGGCGTGCTTTCGAGTACAGTAGGGTGGCAAAACGGTCTTGCCAGCCTGTCCATTTCTAACTCCGAATTCATTGATGCTTTGTCCCGTGAGAATGGAAAATAAGCTTCTCCTGCGTACCAAAAACCTTCGTTCTACCGACAGGCATATTGTGCTCTCGTGCCGCCTTGCAGCGAAATGGCACTTTGTCCCGCACAGCGGGCATTGATGCAGGGCGCAGCGAATGGCTGCTTCGGAGCCCTTTGCAGTCTCGCGCGATCTGACGCGACCGAAGCCCGATATCGCGGTTTCGCCGCGATTTGCTTGACTGGCTAGGCCAGCAAAGTGCAGTGTCAGTCGGGGGTAGGACTGATGGCATCACCGGCACCTGCAATACGCCGCTACTACAATCAGCTTCTGGACAGCAGCCGCTGGGACGATTTCAAGGTCCGTTCCGGCGATGTCGTGGTCGCGACAGCCTACAAGGCGGGCACCAGCTGGACCCAGAACATCGCGCTGCACCTGATCTTCCAGGACCTCAAGGTGCGCCACATCGGCGGCGTTTCGCCTTGGCTCGACAAGGCGTTCCGCGACCATGCCGAGCACCTCGCGATACTGGAGCCGCAGGCGCATCGCCGCGTGATCAAGAGCCACATGTATTTCGACGGGCTGCCGATCTGGCCCGAGGCCAGATACATCCATGTCGGCCGCGATCCGCGCGACGTTTTCATGTCGCTCTGGAACTTCTATACCAATTTCGGCGACGAGATGTTCGAGGCTTTCGCCAGAACCGCGGCAGGCCCCCTGCCCAGGCCGCCCGCCGACATCTCGACCTTCTTCGACTTGTGGATTTCCCGCGGCGCGATCGAGGGCGAGACCGATGGATATCCCTTCTGGTCGTGTATGCGGCAAACCCAGACGTGGTGGCCCGAACGGCATCGGGACAACGTTCTGTTCCTGCACTACGCTGACATGACGGCAGACCTCAGGGGGCAGATCGCGCGGATCGCCCGGTATCTCGAGATCGAGGTCGCGGATGAGATGCTCGACCGGATCACCGAACTTTGCGACTTCTCCTCGATGAAGCGCGATGCGGAGGCGCTTGAAGGACATGAAAGCGGGCTCAAGGGCGGCGCCACCGTGTTCTACAACAAGGGGACGAACGGTCGGTGGCGCGATGTGCTGACACCGGGGCAGCTCGCGCGTTACGAGGAGGTGGCTTCGAATGTGCTGGAGCCGGCGGCGAAGCGCTGGCTGGAACAGGGCGGGCCGACCGACGGAGCGGCCTGAGATTGGCTATACTCGCTTGCGCGGTCTTCGCTCAGACTGACCGAGGACGAAACGGAGACGGCCAAGATGCCGGGTAAAGCTGCCCTTCGTCGACGCCGCAGAATCCTGCGCTTTGGGCTCGACCCTATCATCTGAGCGTTCTGCTCAGATGTCTCCAACGTCCCGCATGTGAGACATCAGGTTACCGCTCGGCGAACGACCGGTTCCGATCCGGCTCATCGAGCGCGGTTCTACCGACCGCTTACGGTAAGTTGAGCTGCGCTGCAGCGAGGCGCTCGTCGCCGGGTAGTCATCTGGACGATCGGAGATGCCGCGGGTGCATCAAGTCCCGCAAATCGGTCATCGCTGCATTTTTCGCCAGTGTCTGCTCTGGGTCGAAGCTGCCATTGACACTGGGGCCTGTTAATAGGTCCAGAGGCTAGGATATTTGCGTAACCGTTTGCATTACTTTGCGCAGAAGCTGGATACGTGGCGAGGGGCGCTGCCACAACAAGCCGATTTCACGGAATGGGGCTGGGTCGGGGAGAGGGAGGCTGCGGATGGCAACCCCCTCAGGGCGCGGTCCGATCCAGTCCGGCACAATTGATACTCCGAGACAACGACCGACCAGCACGGCGATGACATCAAGTGCATCCAGTTCGTACCGTACATCGGGAGTGATGCCTGCGTCAGACAGCCAGGTTTGTGGCGCACGCCCCCCCCATTGCTGACGGTCGTAACGAATGAAGGGGCTATCGCCCAGTATCGCTCCTATATCTGTGCGGGTTTCATTGCTGGGAATGAGCAGTACTAATTTTTCTCGTCGCCAAGTCTGAAAATCCCATGCCTTGGGCAGATCGAATGACGGCTTGACGACTGCCGCAGCGTCCAAATGCCCAGCTATTGTACGGTCATAAAGGTCGCTCGACGTACCCGGTTCAAGGAATATGCGAAGATCGGCGTCACTGCGTGAGAAGCTCATTAGGACATCGGGCAAAATGCCGGAGAGAACGGTAGAGATCGCGCCGATGCGAAGACTGCCTGCTATCGTCTGGCCGGTCACAGCTGCGCGTAGGCTGCGGTGTGCCGCCAACACCCCTTCGGCACGCGCGAGCACCGCATGGCCAGCCTCGGTTGGGCGCACTGTGCGTCCGGAGCGGGCCACTAGATCAGCACCGATTTCATCTTCCAACGCTCGGGTGCGCTGTGCCACAGCCGTCGCAGTCAAATTCAGATGTTGAGCCGCCGCGGCCAGCGAGCCGCGTTGTGCCACAGCGACCAGCGTTTCCAGATTTCGTGTGTACGAAACAAACTATTCCTTCGCATAGAACGAAGGATACGGAACTATTCTTTGCGTCACCAGAGCGATATCGTCGCTGCGAACAACATGAACAAGGGAACAAGCAATGGACTTGGGTCTTTCGAACGCTCTGCGCAGCACGCTTGTCGGATGGGCAAAGATCTTAGCCGATGAAGTGGGTGAGGACGCCATTACCTCCAATATCGTGTTGCCGGACCGGGTCGCCACGAAGCGGATCACCTTCCTCGACGAAAAGAAGGCCGCGCGCGAAGGCCGTAGTGTTGAGGAAGGCCGCGCAGAGAGCCTCGCTGCGATCCCTGCCGGGCGCTACGGCGATCCCGAAGAATATGCCGATGTCGCGGCAGTCTTGGCCAGCACACGCGCCTCGAACATTACCGGCAGCATGATCCGCGGTGATGGCGGATATATTTCAAACGTTTGATAGCAAGGAAAATTGATATGACACTTTCGATTGAAGCCAAGGCCACACTTGAAAAAGTAACCACTGCGACCTTGACAACCATCTTGTTGAAAAAGGGTTTGCGCAATGTCTGGATACGCGGTGCCATGCCGCTGCGCGCTGACCAGTCGCGGCTGGTTGGTACAGCGTTTACGCTTCGCTTTGTCCCCGCGCGCGAGGACCTGGCGACCCCGGCGTCATGGGCCAGCCCGATCTCGACCCGTGCTGCGATCGAGGAAATGCCTGAAGGGTGCATCGCCGTTATTGACGCGATGGGGATCACCGACGCTGGCGTGTTCGGCGACATCCTTTGCGCCCGCATGAAGAAACGTAATGTCACCGCGATGATCACCGATGGTGCCGTACGCGACCTTGGTGGTGTGCTCGACACCGATCTACCGGTTTGGTGCAAGGGGGCGGCCGCGCCTCCGTCGGTCGCGGGCCTGACATTTGTTGGCTGGAATGAGACCGTAGGCTGTGGTGGCGTCGCAGTTATACCCGGTGACATTGTCGTTGCCGACAGCGACGGGGCCGTGGTAATTCCGCAAGCTTTGTTGGACGAGGTCGTCGCCGAGTCGCCCGCGCAAGAAAAGCTAGAGGGATGGATCATTGAAGAAGTCGAACGTGGTGAGAAACTGCCCGGCCTCTATCCGATGAACGAAGAAATCAAGGTTCGCTACGAGACATGGCTAGCTGACAACCAAAGTTGAAATCTCATCGGTCGCTGGCGTCAGCACCCATGGGTCCAAGTTGGGTGATTTGAGATGGCAGTGTTGCTGGCTCATAGCCAAGTCAGACCACATTCATTGCTGGACAAAAAAACGCCCGCAGACGCGCGTTGAGCTCTTGTGAAAACTGGGGCTTCGAGCACGACGCGCATACCAAAAACGAAATCGAGGAACCTAAAGTCCACATTAATGTGATCGCTGAAAACGTCCTCGTTTCTGGTTAGGGTATTCTGGCAGATTTTCCGTGGCTGGGAGAGGAACGCAAACGCCTGAAACCATAGAAGTTCATCCGCCTGATGACCATTCACTCTGAGAAGACGCAGACATGATCATTGAACAACGCACTTACTCACTGAGAATTGGGCTGTGCCCAAGTATCTTGCGCTTTACGAGACACGGTTCTTGGTCGGGTGGTAAACAGTTTTTCAATTGATAACAGTGATTTGATGCCAGATCATTCATACGTGGGCTTATAAAATCTATGACGTACGCGAACAGTGTCGTAGCAAGCAGACCGCCGCATGTAGATAAAATCCCTGCGCGCTAGGTCGACGTTTTTCTTATATTTTTTGTTGGAAAAGACACTTGATGGGGAGGGAGATACCATTCTTGACCCCAACTGGCGGTTAGACGATCCTAAGACCCTTGACTGCAAAAAAACTCGTCGGCCGTGGCCACTAGAACCCGATTACCAACTAAAGGTATGCGTAGATTTTGTATGCCGGAATGCAGCAGAAGCTCTTAATTAGGATACACTGAATGCCCGGACCCTTGAACGGAATACGGATCATCGACGCAACCACTATGATTTCAGGGCCTCTCGCCACGATGATCATAGCCGTCAGGTGGCTGGCAGGCGCGGCGGGTTTGCGGCCTCATTTCTCAACAATAATCGCAATAAGCGCTCGGTAACGTTGAACCTCAAGGATCCACGTGGCCTCGAAGCTGCGCTTCGACTTTGCGAGGGGGCCGACGTATTTGTCCAGAATTTTCGTCCCGGTGTTGCCGAGCGATTGGGTCTGGGCGAGCCAGCGATACGTGCCGTGCGCTCTGATATCATTTATGCTTCGATCGCAGGGTTCGGATTTGAAGGCGATTGGGCGGGCAAGCCTGTCTATGATCCGCTTGTTCAGGCGCTTTCGGGATTGGCGAGCGTTCAGGGCGGAGCAGACATTGCGCGGCCGCGCCTCGTGCGGACAATCCTGCCAGATAAAGTGACCGCAATTCAGGCGAGCCAGGCAATTACCGCTGCCCTGTTTGCAAGGACCCAAACAGGGCAAGGCAGTCATTTGACCCTGTCTATGCTGGACACAGTTGTGGCCTTCCTGTGGAGTTCTGATATGGCTGGATACACCTTCATTGGTGATGAGGCAGCCCCAGACGAAGGCGCTCAGGCTCAAAGCTTTGTTGAGCTGATTTATCAAACCAAGGATAGCTGGATGGCTGTTTCGGCCCACACCGATTCCACCTGGTCCGGCTTATCGGCCGCCGTGGGACGACCCGACTGGCTGAAAGACCCACGGTTTTCATCGGTCGCATTGCGAGAGATCAACAAGCCAGAGCGGCTTGCGCTGACACAAGAGGCTCTCTTGCAGGATACCACGGTGAACTGGATGACCCGGCTGACGGCAAAGGATGTGCCCTGCGCGCCTGTGCTGACCCGGGCGGAAATGTATAGCCATCCGCAGGTCACGGCCAACCACACCATCCTGGAATTGGACCACCCGCAAGCTGGACGCATCCGTCAGGCGCGCGCGCCCGCTCGGTTCTCAGCGAGCCCAATTGCTTCGCCACGGCCGGCCCGCCGGCTTGGAGAAGATACGCGCGCTGTCCTGCACGAAGCAGGATACAGCGCCTATGATATCGACACCTTAATCAGGAGTGGTGTTGCGACAGATGTACAGGAGAGTATTGAGTGATAGACCTTTA
>CAJQNG010000144.1 GCA_905479635.1 uncultured Boseongicola sp.
CTCCATTGGGTCGGCCCAAGTACCCTAACTCCTGGCTGTTTACCTTTTAGCGTAAATTCGCGACGCTTGCGCTGTAGCGTAAATTTGACACCGCCATGTTACCTCACGCTTTCATACCTGCCGCACGGACCTGATCTGTCGCTCTCAACAGCTTATTGAATTTCAGAAAAACATACCCTATTTTCTGACAAGGAGTTCAAGCATGATTACGTCGAATATCAAGCAACGCATCATCGGAAAGAGACGCGGGGCAATCTTTGCACCGGCTGACTTTCTTGATATCGGGTCTCGCGCAAGCGTGGACCAAGCTTTGTCGCGTCTGGCCGATCAGGGAGTGATCCGACGGCTCACACGGGGGCTATACGACTATCCAAAGAAGAGCCATCGCTTCGGTTTTCTGTCGCCATCCACAGATGATATCGCCAAGGCAGTTGCCCGTAAAGACGGTCAGATTCTGCAACCGTCGCCATCAATGGCCGCCAACCGATTGGGCCTATCAACTCAGGTGCCCTCCAAGTCTACCTATATGACCGACGGCCCTACGCGTACCAAAAAGGTTGGGCGGCAAGTCATTCAATTCCGGAACGCGTCTTCCAAGACGCTCGTCGGCGCAGGCCATAAGACCGGGGTTGTCTTCCAAGCATTGCGTTATCTTGGCAAGGATCGTGTAGACAGCCAAATCATCGACCAGCTTGCTCGCGCGCTGGACGAAAAGGACCGGATGCTGTTGGCAAAGCAAAGCAGGCATGTCCCTGCTTGGATGCACCCGATCGTGCAACAGATTGTTGCGCACGCTTAAGCATGGAGCAGTTCGCCAACGACACCCCAGAATTAAGAGACGAGGCCTTTCAGGAGTCTGCAGCGCAGCTTGGAATGTCAAAGGCAATCATCGAAAAGACTTCTGGGTTTTCTGGTCCCTTTTTACTCTGCGATTGACAGTCCATCTCTCTGATTTCATTCATTTTTGGTACCTTATTATCACTTATGCGACATTTAGGACCAAAAACGTTTAAACTCAATTAGTTGCGAATCATTCTGAAAATTCAGTAGCAACCGCATTAATCAGCATATTTTATCCGAAATTCGAAATAAAATTCGCATATGGTTCAGTCCTCAGTGACATTCAACAGCCTTGCGCCGTCAGGAGCGCTCCCGGGCAATTCGTCACGAAGTATACCACGGTATGCTGAAAGCGGTCGACGCCAGCTGAAAATACTATTATGCATCGCGCAAACACATTTCCGCGGGAGAGACCCATGACTGAGCAAACCGAATTCGACATCATCTACACCAAAGTCGACGAGGCGCCCCAGCTGGCCTCGGCGTCGCTTTTGCCGATTATTCGCGCCTTTGCAGGTGCTGCCGACGTAACATTCGGGACGAAAGACATCTCGCTCGCCGGGCGCATCATTGCCGCCTTCCCAGAAGGTTTGAGCGATGCACAGCGCCAACCCGATGATCTTGCAGAGCTTGGGCAGTTGGTGAAATCACCCGATGCCAACGTGATCAAACTGCCAAACATTTCGGCCTCGGTGCCGCAACTTGTGGCAGCCCTGAAAGAGCTTCAGTCCCAAGGCTACGACTTGCCAGACTATCCCGAAGACCCATCAAGCGAGGCCGAAACAGCCATCCGCTCACGGTTTGACGCTATCAAGGGCTCGGCTGTGAACCCGGTGCTGCGCGAAGGCAATTCAGATCGCCGCGCCGCTGTTGCGGTCAAGAACTATGCCATGGCGAACCCGCATCGGATGGGCGTCTGGGCCGCGGACAGCAAGACGAAAGTGTCTTCGATGTCCGCCAACGACTTCTTTTCCAACGAAAAATCTTCAACGATCACCGAAGCTCAATCCGGTGCTTCCAAAATCGAATTTACCGACGCAAATGGTGCCACGACGCTTTTGAAGGATGGATTCCAACTGCCCAAGGGCACGGTCGTGGACACAACTTTTATGTCCGTCAAAGCGCTTGGCACATTCCTTGCCGAACAGATCGAAGCCACGAAAGCCGAGGGCACATTATTCTCGCTGCACCTGAAGGCCACAATGATGAAGGTCTCGGACCCGATCATCTTTGGGCACGCAGTACGTGCGTTTCTCGCCCCCGTCTTTGACAAACACAGCGCGGCTTTGGCCGATGCCGGCGTGAACCCAAATTCAGGCCTTGGCGCGGTTTTGGAGCGCATCGCCGAGATGGCAAACAGCACCGAGATCGAAGCTGACATCGCCGCCGTCATGGAGACCCGCCCTCCGATGTATATGGTGAATTCCGACAAGGGCATCACCAACTTGCATGTACCGTCGGACGTGATTATCGACGCATCTTTGCCGGCTTTGATCCGCGCCGGCGGCAAGGGCTGGGGCCCGGACGGCGAAGAAAGCGATACAAACTGCGTTGTCCCAGACAATTCTTACGCCTCGGTCTACGAAGAGACGATCAACTACTTCAAAGAAACCGGCGCACTCGACCCGTCGACGTCCGGAACCGTGCAAAACATAGGCCTGATGGCGCAAAAAGCCGAAGAATACGGCTCACACCCGACGACGTTTGAAGTGCCTGCGGCCGGCACCGTTACGCTGACGGCGGCCAATGGCGATGTGATTCACAGCCATGCCGTCGAGGCAGGCGACATATGGCGCGCCGCGTCCACCAAAGAAGCGCCGATCCGCGACTGGGTGAAGCTGGCGATCTCGCGCCAAAAGGCTGAAGGCTGCCAAGCGGTGTTCTGGCTTGATGCCAGCCGCGCGCATGATGCAGAACTGATCGCCTATGTCGCGCCGATGCTGGCCGAAGCCGGTGTAACTGAAAACTTCCAAATCCTTGCCCCACGTGAAGCCACGCGTCTAACGCTGGAAACGATCCGCAAAGGCGAGACCTCGATTGCGATCACCGGCAATGTGTTGCGCGATTATCTGACAGATTTGTTCCCCATTCTTGAACTTGGAACATCGGCCAAGATGCTTTCGATAGTGAAGCTGATGAATGGCGGCGGTCTGTTTGAAACGGGTGCTGGCGGGTCGGCTCCCAAGCATGTGCAGCAATTGGTTGAAGAAAACCACCTCCGGTGGGATTCGCTTGGAGAATTCTGCGCCCTTGGCGAAAGCCTGAAATTTCTGGGCGAAACCAAAGGCAACGACCGCGCGCGGATCATAGGCGTGGCCGTGGATGCAGCGACCCAAGGCATTCTTGATCATAACAAATCACCGGGGCGTAAAGTTGGCCAGCCCGACAACCGCGACAGCCACTTCTATTTTGCGCTGTATTGGGCGGAAGCTTTGGCCGCACAGACCGAAGATGCCGATTTGGCCGAGCACTTCAAACCAATCGCCGCCGCCCTGGCCGAAAGCGCCGACAAGATCGTCGCGGAACTGGCGCAAGTGCAAGGTGGACCGGCGGATTTGGGCGGATATTTCCACACTGATCCAGCAAAAACCGGCGCGATAATGCAGCCATCGCCAACGCTGAACGCGATCATCGGCTAAGGCGCCCTACTCCTTTTGGCTTTCCGCGAAAGACAAATTGGCCATCCCGGACGGGGTGGCCATTTTTGCGACTCGTGTGCCTTTCAGCGACTTTCATGCACCCGTGAGCATCCTGCTTCACTACCGTTTCGAATACCCTAATCTGCCAAGTGACGTCTCATCAATGCGGGCGGCACCACCAAGAAAGAAAACCGAAATGAGCCTAAAAGCGCGACGTGTTTTGGTCACTGGCAGCGCGGGCTTCATCGTCTATCACCTGTGCAAAGACCAGCCCACGCGGGCTTGGAAGCCGTTCAAATCATTGCAACGCACATGCCCATCCGATATCAACACGCTCCGGTGCAAGCAGCACCGGTAAAAAAACTGAGACCTCCTCGTCAAACCGCAACACCACCAAATCCACCTCACAGACGAGGCGCATATTCCGGCTTGCGGTCAGCCAATTCGATCAACTTGTTGATCGCTTTAGTGGTCATGAGGCATCCTGTGTTTCTGGGGTCAAAGCGCTCCTGCAAAACCGCCGTTTGCGGCGGGGTTCTGGGCAGGATGAAGGAAAATGAAGTCGCCCTCCAATTCGGCGCGGTCGTGTGCAGCAATCGCAAATCGCATGGCTTTCTCGACCCCGACTGTGCGCGCCATCACCCTCCCAACCGCAGCCCCAGAATTTCCCGCGCCTGCTGCCATGTCGCCACGGGGCGTTCATACTTCTCAGCAATCCCAACCGCGCGCGCAACCAGTTCGGCGTTCGAGGCCGCCAGCCGCTCTTTGGTCAGCCGGACATTGTCCTCAAGCCCTGTGCGCGCATGCCCACCACTTGAAATAGCCCATTCGTTCAGGACCACCTGATTGGGCCCGATCCCCGCCGCACACCAGGCCGCGTCTTCGCCAAACAGCCGCTTCACGGTCTTGATATAAAAGTCAAAAACCTCGCGGTCCGCCGGCATCGCATTCTTCACCCCCATCACGAACTGCACATAGGGCGTGTCTGTGATCTGGCCCTTCGCGTGCATCTCGGCGGCCGTCAGAATGTGGCTCAAATCAAAAGCTTCGATCTCGGGCTTCACACCATTCACAACCATCTCTGACGCCAGCCAGTTCACCAGATCGGGCGGATTCTCATAAACCCGCGTCGGGAAATTGTTCGAACCCACCGACAAGGAAGCCATATCCGGCTTCAACGATAACATGCCTCCGCGCTCCAGCCCGGCCCCTGACCTTCCCCCGGTCGAAAACTGAATAATCATCCCCGGACAATGGGTCTCCAGGCCTTCCTTCAAAGCAGCGAACTTCTCAGGGTCTGAACTTGGCGTCTCATCCGCGTTGCGCACATGTGCGTGGCAAATACTCGCCCCCGCCTCGAACGCCGCATGCGTGCTTTCAACCTGTTCAGAAACCGTGATCGGTACCGCAGGGTTCGCGGCCTTGGTCGGCAATGACCCCGTGATCGCGACGCAGATGATGCAAGGTTTGCCCATAATGTCCCTCAAATATCAAAGAAGATGGTCTCAATCGGACCCTGAATGTGAATGTCGAACCGATAAATCCCAGCGCCCTCTTTTCGGGCCAGCAACGTCGACACACGTGCCTGATGTTCGATACGCGCAAGGATCGGATCCGCAGCATTGGCCGCACTTTCGTCCTCGAAATACGCCCGCGTCTGAAGGCCGATATTGATCCCCCGCGCCACGATCCACACCGTTATATGAGGCGCCTGCATCCGCCCGTCGGGCATCGGAACCGCACCTGGCTTTACCGTCTCAAAGGTATACTCGCCGGTCTTCATATCGCCTGGAGACCGTCCCCACCCGGTAAAATTCGGATCAGCCTTCCCCCGCACCTCGTTGGCCGAGGGAAACAAACCCGCCGCATCCGGTTGCCATATTTCGATCATCGCATCGCGCATCGGCGCACCCATCCCGTCAAAGACCGTACCCTTAATCGTGATCTCCTCACCCTGCACCGGACCGGTTTTCATCGATGTGCCAAGATCGCCGCCATACATCTCGATGCCGGTAAAATTCGGCATGCACCCGATATGTACATACGGGCCCGCCGTCTGGCTTGGGCTTTCCTTCAGATACTCAGTTTTCTGCACCATTTATCAAAGCCCCTCTTTGCGGTTCTCGAAGTAGGTCTGGCGCCGCCCACGCAGCACAATGTCAAACTTGTACGCTCGGCTGTCCATTGGCACCGTGCGCTGCATATCCAGCGGAGCAACCAACGCATCAAGCGCCTCCTGGCTTTTTAACACTCCGACAATCGGACATAGCGGAATAAGCGGATCCCCCTCGAAATACATCTGTGTGATCAGCCGTTGCGCAAACCCGTGCCCAAAGACGCTGAAGTGAATATGGGCAGGCCGCCAGTCGTTTGGCCCATTGGGCCAAGGATAGGGTCCGGGCTGTATAGTGCGAAACTCGTAGCTGCCATCCTCACCCGTGATCGTGCGCCCACAACCGCCAAAGTTCGGATCCAAAGCCGCCTGATACGCCTCTTTCTTGTGGCGATATCTCCCCCCCGCATTGGCCTGCCAAAACTCCAACAGCGCCCCCGGCACGGACCGGCCCATCTCGTCCAGCACGCGCCCATGCACAATGATCCGTGGCCCGATCGCGGTCTCCCCCGGTTGGGCGAAATTCACGATCAGATCGTTATCCAACTCACCGATCAGACCCTGCCCAAACACCGGCGAGGTTTCTTCGCTTAACGTTGTCGGAAATGACAAAAGGGCTGCCGTCGGGCTGCGCTTCACCGAAGTCTTATAGGCGGGCGTGTAGGCATCCGGCTGTTGATCCCGGTCACGTCGCACAAACCCGCCGGTCTGTTTGATAAGGCTCATAAAGCAACTCCCATCTTGTCGTAGGTCTGTTTGGCGAGCTTAATCGCATGATTGGCTTTAGGTACGCCCGCATAAACGGCTACATGCATAAACGCCTGCAACACATCCTGCGGGCTGGCTCCGGTGTTGGCACTGGCGCGGATATGCATCGGTATCTCGTCGAAATTCCCCGTCGCCGCCAAAAGCGCCAGCGTCAGCATCGACCGCTCGCGACGCGAGATCGTATCATCCGCCCAAAGCGTGCCCCAGGCCCCTTCGGTGATCATCTCTTGAAACGGCGCATCAAATGCCACCTTGTCCGCTTCGACCTTATCAACATGGGCGTCACCAAGAACCGCGCGTCGCACCCTCATGCCGTCATCAGATCGGCTCATGGCAGTCTCCTCTTCAGTATGGCAAGCCCACATAATTTTCGGCCATCGCAGTTTGCGCTGCTTTGTTCGACCGCAAGAATTCTAATTCAGCAATTTGCATCTTCAAATCAAAATCCGACTGACCCGGATAACGATGCATCACCGACGAGAACCACCAGGAAAACCGCTCGGCCTTCCAGACACGCGCCAAGGCGGTCGCGGAATATCCATCTATACCAACCTCAGACCCGTTTTCATAAAAGTCCCGCAACGCATTATAAAGATAATGCACATCAGACGCCGCCGTGTTCAGGCCCTTGGCACCGGTCGGCGGTACAATATGCGCCGCATCCCCGCACAGGCACAACCGCCCCCAGCGCATCGGCTCGGTCACAAACGACCGAAGCGGAGCAATGGATTTCTCAATCGACGGTCCCGTTATCAGTTTGTCCGCCTGATCTTTCGGGATCCGACGTTTCAACTCAGCCCAAAACGCGTCATCCGTCCAGTCTTCAACGCAGTCGTCCAACGAACACTGGATATAATAGCGGCTCAGGTTCTCGTTGCGCATCGAACACAACGCGAAGCCGCGCGCCGAATTGGCATAGATCAACTCGTGATTCACCGGTGGAGTCTCGCTTAGAACGCCAAGCCAACCAAAGGGATAAACCTTTTCGTATTCGCGCCGCACATCGTCAGGAATGGTCTTGCGGCTCACCCCGTGAAATCCGTCACAGCCTGCCACGAAATCACACTCAATCCGCCGCGCTTCGCCATCGACTGTATAGGTCACCTGCGGTGCATCGCTGTCTGCGCCATGAATAACCACGTCCTCGACGCTAAACTCGATCCGCCCACCTGCAGCCTCGCGCGCCGCGTAAAGATCGCGCGTCACTTCGGTCTGCCCGTAAACCATCACCGGCGTGCCGGTGTGCTCGGAAAAGTCGATCCGAAACATCTCGTCGCCGTAAGAAATCAAGGCGCCGTTATGGATGAAGCCCTCAGCGTGCATCCGGTTCGCACAGCCAGCTTCCTCCATCAAAGCCACAAGCCCCTGCTCAAGCACCCCCGCCCGGATACGGCCCAGCACATAATCCTTAGTCTTACGCTCCACCACGACGCTGTTGATCCCACGAACGTGTAAAAGCTGCGAAAGCAAAAGCCCCGAAGGTCCGCCGCCTATGATTGCAACTTGCGTCCGCATCGTTCGTTAAACCCTTGTAATCTTTAGTCTGGTCTTCAATTCCGTCCGGCAAAACGCATGCAAAAAGCACGTCTGCTCGGACACATCCAACATATCCTGCGCCACTGCATCAGCCTCGCCCGTTACCAGATGCACATGGGTTTCAACCGGGTCCGCTTCGCCCGCGCGCCCCGTTCCGCCAGACGCCCCACCAAGACTGAAATGCGTGTCCTGCACGATCGAATAGGACAGTAAGTCCAACTTCTCCATCGACGCCATCCGGCCAAACTGCGTCATAAAACAAAACGCAATTCCCGCCGAAATGTAACTCACCGCATCTGGCGCGCGCCCCATTCCACCCGCCGCCGGAGCCTCCTCGCTTAAAAAGCGGAAAACCGACCCTCGCGGGCTATAAAGATGCTGCTCGATCTCTTTGATGCCATCGGCGCGCAGCGTGCAGATCGCCGCCGGATTAAGCGTGCGATCCTGTTCGTCTGTCAGGCTTGACGCGGCCTTCGCAGTGCCCTTTTGCACCGCCTTTTCAGGCGAGGTCCCAAGGCGCTCAATCAAGGTCAAATCCGTCTCGCCAGCTTCCGGCGCCGCGCCCTTTGGATCACCCACAGCCGGACCTTCCAACTTCACTGCATTGGCAGGGTCAATCTCGACGCCGTTTTTCGACAGCGTAAAATAACTTGGTAAAACGCCCCGCATCAAACCGTTCAGCGGCGAGGCATGCACGGCGTCCATCACCAACTGGTTCAGCGCAGCATCATCAAGATCGCACTCCACCTCGACCTCAAGCTCCACCGGCAACGCCCCACCCGTCATAGTGCGTTTGCGCATCGAACCCCTCATCGTATAATAATTGTTCTGTATAATCCGCAACTTACGAAATTCAAGACCCTGTTCAGACGCCAAAGCCGTGATCTCGTTCATGTAGCTCGAAATCATTCCCGTGGTCAGAAACGACAACGGACAAGGTGCTGCGTCATACCCGCTTAGATACGCGCCCTCGTCCGAAACCAACCGCCACATCAATCCCGAACGGGCCGACACTACCAACGCTTCTTTTTGAAACCCCGACAACGATCGCACCCAGGTACGCACCGCATCGCCCTTGCGGTTTGCAGGCGCCAAAAGACCCGTCGCATCCGCATTGGTCACGCGATAAAACGGCGCACCCCCGCTTTCAGCAATGATATTTTCCCCAAGTGCCATCACGTCCCCCCATTCGTCTCACCCGGCGGCGTCCCATGCGTGTGGAACGTCTCAATTGTCTTCAAACCCCAGGCCTGACCCTTCTTACGCTCGGTCTCAGTCCAGGTGATCGTCTCCCAATCGGGCTGCAAAATCAGCCGCGCACCAGCGTTTGCCAACTCCACCCGATTGCCCGCAGGCTCCCAGACATACAGGAAAAATGTGCCCTGAATGCCATGCTTGTGCGGCCCGGTTTCGATATGAACGCCGTTTTCCAGAAAGATATCCGCCGCCCGTAAAATGTCCTCGCGCTGATCCGCGGCATAGGTCACGTGATGCAGCCGGTTCGCGCCCTTCCCGTGTTCTTCGGTGCAGGCCAGATCGTAAGTTTTGTTGTTGATCGTGAACCAACAGCCTCCAAGGCGCCCGTTATCAAGCCGGATCTGCTCCGTCACGCGGCTGCCCAGACAGGTCTGCATAAAATTGCGAAACTCGGTCACGTCCGAGGCCAGTAAGTTCAGATGATCCAAACGCCGCGGGCACGCACCAACGCCGTGAAACCGGCTCGACATGTTTTTCAATGCAGGCACATCGTCGCCCGTCGCCTCGAATTTCCGCGTTTCCCAGTAAATCTCGAACACATGCCCGAACGGGTCCTCAAACCGAAACGCCCGGCCGTGGCCCGCGTCACCGTCCACCCAGCCGTGAACGCTGTACCCCGACGCCTCAATCGCCACGACCCGGCGCGCCAGGGCCGCCTCGGACGACACCCGATAGCCGATATGCCCGACCCCGGTCGTCTCGGACGCCGTCAGCTTCAGCGTATGGAATTCATAGTCGTCCCACGCCCGCAAATACGCACAGTCACCCTCGCGCGCCGACAGCTTCAAACCGTAAACACGGGTGAAGAAATCGAGGCTTTCCTCGAACTTATCGGTCAGAACCTCAACGTGGCCCAGATGTGCGATATCAAAACACGGCTCACCCATGGCGCCCTTACCCAAACATCGTTGTGGGCAGGAACAGCGCGATCTGCGGAAACATCACAAGGATGATCAACGCCACCAGCATCATCAGCCAAAATAGCGCCACACCCGAGAAAATCTCGCCCAAAGACACCTTCGGCGCGATGGATTTCACGATGAACACGTTCAAGCCGACAGGCGGCGAAATCAGTCCCATCTCCAATGCCAGAACAACCAGAACACCGAACCAGATCGGATCAATGCCCTCGGCGACTATGATTGGAAAAAAGATCGGAAGCGTCAGGACAAGCATCGCAAACCCTTCCAGAAAACACCCGAGAATGATGTAAATCAGAAGGATCAACAGCAACACGCCGGTCGCTGATAAATCCAGTCCATCCATGAAACCACCCACGGCGGTCGGTATATGGCTTAGCGCAAGAAACGGGTTGATCAGATGCGCCGCGATCAAGATCAGCATGACCGTTGCCGTCGTCACGACGGAATCTTTGGCCGCCTTCCAAAGCGCCACAATCGGCAGCGCACGCGTTACAAACCCGATCAGAATAACCGCGCTTGCCCCAACGGCCGCTGCCTCGACGGGTGAAAACAAACCACCGTAAATGCCTCCGATGGTTAGCACAATCACCGCCACAATCGGCCCCGCCCGCGAAACCGCACGCAGCTTCTCTCTCAGACCAGTCTTTGGCCCCGCAGGCCCGTATTCCGGCCTAATGTAGCAAAGCACCGTTACCGCCAGCACAAACAACGACACAAGCAACAGCCCCGGAAATACGCCTGCCAAAAACAGCCGCCCGATGGATTGCTCGGTCAAAATTGCATAGATTACAAAGCCCGTAGACGGCGGGATCAAAATCCCCAACGTACCGCCCGCCGCGACCACTCCGGTCGACAGGCGCGGGTCGTATTTGTAACGCTCCATCTCGCCCAAGGCGACCTTGCCCATCGTCAAAGCCGACGCGACTGACGAGCCCGACAATGCCGCGAACCCACCGCAACCAATGACAGTCGCCGAGGCCAAACCACCCCGCACCGAACCGATCACCGCATAGGCCGCGTCGTACAATTGTCGGCTCATTCCCGTGATCGAGGCCACGTTGCCCATCAAAATGAACAAGGGGATCACAACCAGTTCGGGCGAGGACCCCAAAGTAAACGCCTCCGACGCCAAAAGAGACGTCGCCGCGTTTAACCCGTTCAACGCCCAGATGCCGAAAAAGCCGACGATGAACATCGCGAACGCCACAGGGATGCGCAGAACCAAAAGCCCAAACAGAACGATAATTCCGAAAATACCCGCCGAAGCCGCGCTCATGCGTCCTTCTCCGAGCGAATGTCGCGCCCTGTCAGGGCAAGTTCAACCGCGCGCAGTGCAAGGCCTAACGCCGCCAACAGCATGAAGGCGACCATCGCCCATTGAGACCACGCTTTGGGCAGGTACAAAAGGTTGGTCGACAGGTTCAGCATCACAGAAAGCTGTGAGGAATCCCAAGTGGCCCAGGCAAGAGCGGCAAAGATCGCCGCCCCAAAAATCGCAACCACGATGTCGATCAGGTAATTCAATTTTGCCGGGAAAAAGCGCTCGAAAAGATCAACGGCGATATGCCCGCCAAGCCGGTCACACTGCGCCATCGGAGCAAAAATCATCACAGTCATCGCCATCATGGTGATGTCCTGACCGCCATAAAGCGGATTGCCAAAAGCGCGCCCCACCACATCAAACAGAACGACACCGACCACGCAAAGAAGCGCAGCCGAGCCGATCGCGGCGGACAGGCCGATAAGCCTGTCCGCCAGTTTACGCAATTGATCCAAATGCTTACTGCTGCATTGCGGCCAATGCCGCATCGCCGCCCACACTGGCCACATAATCCGATGTCACTGAAGAAACCGCGTCAGTGAAGGCTTGGATTTCTTCTGCTGTCAGATCGACAAAGGTGTTCTTGTCATCCTTGCGCGCCCGCGCAACACCGATCACGCCGGTCTCGTTCCACGCGGTCTCGGCATTGTTGGACAAATCGCGCCCGACATTGGCCTCAAGCGCCGCTTTCGCCTCGTCCGACAGCACGTCATATGAGCTTTGGCCCATGACCGCGAAGAACGACAAACGCCCAAGAGGTGCACCGATGGTGAACGCATCCGCGACCTCGTCCAGTTTGAAGTCATCCAAAGTCGATGACCCTGTAAACACGCCATCAATCAGACCGGTCTGAAGTGCGTTGTAGACTTGATTGATCGGCATCTGCACCGGGGTCGCCCCAAGTGCCTCGGCCACCTTGCCAGCCGTCGCGCCCGCTACGCGGATTTTCAGACCTTCCAGATCGCCGGGCGTGCGGATCACCTTGTCACGCATGATCATCACGTTCGGCTCGGACGTCCAAAGCGCCACAGGCACCGTGCCGGGAAACTCTCCGCCAATCTCGGCCATCGCATCCCAAAGCGCATCGGCGCCCGATTTGCCCTCTGGCACCACGCCCGGCAGCTCGACAATCATCGCTTTCTCGAACTGTGAGGACGTATACCCCTGAAGCCCCCACGTGATGTCAGCCACGCCCTGAACGGCACGGATATACTGCTCGACCGGGCCTTTGCCCAACTCGCCCCCGTGATAGCCACGCACGGTCAAAGAGCCGCCTGTCGCAGCTGCCAAATCCGTATTCAGTTTTTCAATGACGGATGCATTCACCGTGTGAAACGGTGGTGTGAAATTCGCGAACTTCAACTCCTGTGCCGCTGCCGGAAAGGCAGCAACAACAACCAGAGCCGCGCCCAGAAATGTTGATTTAAGTGTCATTTAAGTCCTCCCAAAAAATCGGACCGCGTCATTGGCGGCTCCGAAACCCTCAGACGACGTACCCCGGAAAAGGGACGCCGCCCAACTATCATTGCCTCAAGCCGACGTCGCGCGCCAGCTATCGGATGCATACCCGCCCTCGCGGACTTCCTTCGCATAGGGCGTATCAGACACCCGCACGCGAATTTCGGCCTGACGGTGCTTTTCGGCAGACGTCTTTTGCGTCTCATCCGGTTCACCCCATTTAAGCGTCAGCACATCGCCAACCGTAACCGATTGGTCGACCACACCCAAAGACAACACACAGCGCTCGTTATAGCTATAGCCGTTGAACATCGACATGCCGACCTGTCTGTCGCCATGCATCACCATATCAGCAGAAGACGACGCATAGTTCGGCTGTGGGAAGTCGATCCATTTGTAAGGAATACCGTCGTCAAAGGCCGACGCAATAACTTTAAGAACGTCCTCTTTGTTCCACTCAAACGTCACTTTTTTCCGATTCGTGCCGCTTTCCTTCATCCGGGCGAGGGCCTCCTTGCCCACGAAGTCATCCTTCTTCCAGCCAATATAGAAATCATATCCAAGCTCGAACGGATTGACGTAGTAATCCTCGATATTGTCCGACACGTAACTTCCGCCAATCGCGCCTGCGGCCTCGTACATATCCGACCCCAGCCAATCACGATATTCGGCCATCATGCCGTCGCCCGTGTAAATCCCAGGCAGCGGAGAGGGGATCCACCCGCTCTCAAGCGTGTTGGTCGAATAGGCCCGGCTGCCGCACTGAACCAGATCAACGCCCGCGGCGCGCGCGGCCTCCATAATCGTCGAATGGATGTAATTCTTGTCCTCGTAAGGGCCCCATATTTCCAGACCCGGCGCCCCCGACATGCCGTGGCGCAGCGCCTGCACTTTCTTCGAGCCAACATTGATCCAGTCCACATGGAAGAACTTAATGTCCTGCACCGGCCCGCCGTTCATCTTCTCGAAAATCTTCGGCGCGTCGGGGCCTTGGATCTGATAGCGATAATGGGTCCGCAAAACCCGCTCGCCTTCAGGGCGCGAGGTCGAGCGCGGATCATGCTTAATCCGTACGTTCCAATTGCCGGTCGCCGCACAAAACATCAGCCAATGCGACGTCGGCGCACGCCCTACCAGAATGAATTTGTCTTCCCGCTCGCGGAAAATGATGTGGTCGCCGATCACATGGCCATTGGGCGTCACCGGGACATAATGCTTGGCCCGGTTCAGACCGAAATTCGAAAACGAGTTAATCCCGTGATGGGATAAGAAAGCCTCCGCCTGAGGCCCCTCAACGATCAGCTCATCCATATGATGGCATTGGTCGAACAAAACTGCAGTGTGCCGCCAGGCTTCCTGCTCCACCCGCCAGTTGCGAAACTCCGGCGTTACAACCGGATAGACGTACATCCCGATCTGAGAATTTCTCAGCATTTCAACAGGGTTGGCGTGGGTCTTCATCACATCGGACAGGCTCGGCATCGTTGGTGTCTCCCTTGGAGTTAGTCAGGTGTTACAAGCGAAAGCCCCGGAACGCGTGTCGCGACCCCCGGTCCGGCTTTGGCAAAATGTTCAAGATTTTCGCGCGCAAGCCGTGCATGCTCGCGCGTCAGCGCTTCGGCCCGTGCACCTTCCCGCGCCCGGATCGCGGCAAGAATGGCCTTATGCTGCCACTGCGCCCGCGTCAGGGACGCTCGAAAATTCGGGATCAGCTCCTGTTCTTTCAGGAAAGAAGACGGCGACGCCAAAGGCAGCTGAACAACCCGCTCGATCTCGCGCTGAACGATCAAACTGCCTGCCATACGCGCCAAAAAGCTGTGAAACCCGGCATTCAGACGGACGTAGGCGTCCAGATCAATGCCGTCCGGCGCCGCAAGTGCTGTATCAATCTCTGCCAGCGTCCGTTCGGCTTCACCCATCATCAAAGGATCAGCCCCCCGCTCTGCCGCCATCCGCGCAGCCGTGCCCTCGATGACACCACGCAATTCTATCGCGTCGTTGATGTCGTCCACGGTAAAGCTGGCGACCCGCGCGCCGCCCGTCGCAATCCGCTCCAGCAGTCCTTCGGCCACGAGCCGGTCCATTGCTTGTCTCAGGGGAGTGCGGGAAATGCCAAGCCGTTCCGACAGAGCAACCTCGGGCAACCGCGTGTTCGCTTCGAACGCGCCGGTCATCACCAGTGTGCGAAGGCCCATCAGCGCCTTGTCGAACTGTGTCGACCGATCTCCCAAAGCCACCTCCCAACAGCTTACCGAGTGTAAGGGCTAGAATGTATACAGAAACCTGTCAATAGCACATATCTCGCCCTCTAACGACCGAGTTTACAACATTATGTATACATAAATGGAAATTCAGCGGAGTGCCTGCCAGCGCCCACTGCGTCAACCATTCTCTACCAGAGCGAACGCCTGCGCCGATACAAAACCGACGCTGTACGGACGTCGCGAAATCGCCCCGAAAGCCTCTGAATTAACGAATAACGCTGAGACATTGTCGGTTTCAGCTCAAAGAGGAATTTACCACCGACAAAAGTATTGTTAGTCGATCTTCGACGCATCCTTATACATCACCCGATGCCGCCGCGTTTTGATCCAGTCCTCAAGCTCCGCGTCGCTCATAAAGTGCTCGCAATTGTAGTGATCCCAATGCAGTATCTCCTCGGGCGGTCGCCGCCACCGCTTGTATGGGGCAGCTGCCGGAGGCCCGAACAGCATGATATCAAGTACCGAAATCTCCGGTGGAATTCCAAGCAATGGCCGGATCGCATCCTGCGCTTCTTCCTGCCCGATCGCCGTGACCCACCAGACGTTATACCCCAAAGCCGCCGCCGCCAGATGCGCCGACATGGTCGCGGCAGCAACCGACTGCAGCAGAATTCTCTCAGCGTTTTCATGGTAACTACGGTCCAAAGCTGAATCATCGTTCAGCACAGGAAACGCATTGGTCCATCGCATATCAGAACACACCACCACAAACCCCGGAGCCGTCGCCAGCCCGCGATAGTCAGGAGTCGGAAACTTCATCTTCGCCTTCGCCCTAAACCGCTGCTCTGCCACGAAATACTCAGCAATTTGTTGCTTCATCGCAGGCTCCCTCACCACGATGAATTGCCAAGGCTGTGAATTTGCACCCGAAGGCCCATGTCGCGCCGCTTCGATAATCATTTCAAAGTGTTCAGTCGGAACTTTAAAGTCCGGATTAAACTTGCGAACCGTTACCCGATTGCGGATCACCTGCATCAAAGCATCGTATCGACTTCGATCCCCGATCTCTGGCAAATCCACTTCTGCTTCAGCGTCTTTCAGATCAACGGCGGGAGTCGTATCGGTCATCAGCGTCCTCCAAGACAATACTTAAACCCAGCAAACATCATCCGAACCCATCCGACAACAGCTTCATCGGCGCGCGCCGTTAAGGGTTCGTTCGCGGATCTCTGCTAAAGTGCCGTTCAGGTCATGAAGTTCAAAAATCCAAAAAAACGACTCTCGCCCGAATCTCTTGATATTCCTCCTCCGCCCTCTAAGGTCCTAGTATTCTCAATAATTGGGATTTTAACCCAAAATTGAGGCCACACGGGAGGACTTTCAATGAACGCACTATTCACAAACGCGGCTCTGGCCATCGGCCTAATCGCAGGCACCGCCGCATCCGCACAGAACGTCGGCATCGCCACGTCAAACCCGGGCTCGCTGTTTCATAACATCGCAACAGCCGTCGCCAACGCCGCCAATGCAGGAGGCTTGAATACAACAATTCAGCCCGCGACCAGCCCCAACCAATTCATCCCCTTCGTCAATCAAGGTGGTATCGACTTCGGCGTCTCCAACCTTCAGGAGGTGAACTATTCCATCACCGGCGAAGCATGGTGGAATGGCGTCGAGAACCCCAACATCCGCGTCGTCGCGCACCTGATGCCCCTGGTCGAAGCGATCTTTGTTCGCAAAGACAGTGACATAATGTCGGTCGCCGATCTAAACGGTCAACCTATGACCGACGGCTACACGGCACAAAACACCATCCTTCCACAGCTTTCGGCGTTCTATGCAACGGCTGGCATGACCCGCGACGATGTCGAAAAAGTCTCGGTCGCAAGCGTCGTCGCAGGCGCCGATGCCTTCATGGCCGGTGACACCGTCGGCTTCATCTTCGCACACGGCGCCGGAAAGGTGCGCGAGGCCGACGCAGCTGTCGGTGGCCTGCGCGCCCTTGGCGTTGACGACGACAGCGACGCCGCATTGGCGGCGGCTCGCGAACACTGGCCCACAGCGTTCTTCCTCACATTGCCCGAAGGCCGGATGCCTGGCGTGCTTGAAGACACGACCTACATCGCCTTCCCGCAAGTCATATTCACCCACGCGGATGCACCCGATGATGTGGTCTACGCAATGGCCAAGGCGATGTATGAAAATGCGCAAGTCATGGCCGATACCTTCCCGCCGTTCCGCGCGTTCCGGCCCGAAAACATGAGGGGTAACAACGGGGTATCCGAATTCCACCCCGGCGCGCTGAAGTTCTTCGAAGAAGTCGGCCTCAACTGACACCGCGCCGCGCAAGCGCGCCGGAAACGGGGGCACAAAGGTGCGCCCCCGAGAAAGAAGCACAGGCACGATGAAGGGCCTTCCCGCACGCATCGCAAAGCCGGTCGCAGACGTTCTTGCGGCCGGCCTTGTGCTGACTGCAATCTGCTGGGCGCTGTCACTTCAACGCAAGATCGGGTTGGACCTTTATCCACAGCAGTTCTTCGCCGCGATCCTGTTTTTCACCCTGCCCGCCGCCTACATCACACTGCCCGCACGCCGTGGCGCCCCGCGAGATCACGTCCCGCTCTACGATGTCATCCTTGCCGGCCTGTCCATGCTGGCGGTCGGATATGTCATGGTGGCCTACCCACAACTCATTCTGATGATTTTCTCGCGCCCGCCAGCGCTTTGGATCCCGGCCTTCACAATTGTTGTTCTCCTTCTGGAAGCGCTCAGGCGTACGACTGGACCCGCGCTGATCATCATCATCGGCGCCTTCCTTCTTTATGCCCTCATAGGAGATCTCGTGCCCGGCCGCCTGCAAGGGCGCCCACAGAATTGGCAGCTTCTCGCGAGTTATTTAGCCGTTGATTCCAATGGCATTCTTGGCCTTCCAATGTCAGTGGCCTCGACGGTCGTGATCACCTTTATCTTCTTCGGAGTGCTCTTGGGCGTCACCGGCGGCTCCCAGTTTTTCACCGACGCCGCGATGATCGCCATGGGGCGTTTCCGCGGTGGATCGATGAAAATTGCAGTCCTTGCTTCGGGGCTTTTCGGCTCGATCTCAGGCTCGGCCGTCGCCAATGTGGCGGGCACCGGGGTCGTCACTATCCCGATGATCAAACGCGACGGCTATCCCGCCCACAAAGCAGCTGCGATCGAAGCCGTCGCCTCAACGGGCGGGCAACTTATGCCGCCTGTGATGGGCGCATCGGCCTTTCTTATGGCCGAATTCCTCGCCATTCCTTATTCCCAGATCGTCATGGCCGCCCTTGTCCCGGCGCTCCTGTACTACGTTGCGCTGTTTATCCAAGCCGACCTTGAAGCGGCCAAGCTTGGCATCAAACGCGTTGACCCTTCGCAAATACCAGATCGCCGCACAGTTGCGGTCGGCATGCACTTCATCCTTGCGTTTGCGGTCCTGATCTACCTGTTGTTCTGGCAACGCTACCAACCCGAACGGGCAGCGCTTTGGGCGGCAGTGGTTCTGTGCGCCACAGCCCTTCTGATCGGTTACCGTGGCACGCGCCCAACATTGCGCACGCTCTTTTCCGGCATTGCCAAAACCGGCCATTCAGTCATCGAAATCCTATTGATTTCAGCGGCATCCGGCTTGGTCATCGGCGTTTTGAACATCACGGGTCTCAGCTTCAATCTAACTTACGCACTCGTGCAAGTTGGCGGCGGCAGCGCGATTTTGCTGCTCGCGTTATCCGCCCTTGTTTGCATCATTCTTGGCATGGGCCTCCCGACGCTTGGCGTTTACGTATTGCTGGCTGCACTGGTCGCGCCCGCCCTGATCCAGGTCGGGATCGAACCAATTGCCGCCCACCTCTATGTTCTCTACTTCGGCATGATGTCGATGATCACGCCCCCCATCGCGCTCGCCGCTTTCGCCGCAGCCGCCATCGCAAAGGCTCCCGCCATGGCAACCGGATGGGCCGCGATGCGCTTTGGATGGGCGGCCTATGTGATCCCGGTCCTGTTCGCTTTCAGCCCCACATTGATCCTGATCGGCGCTCCTGTCGACATTGCCTTCGCCATCGTGACCGCCATCCTTGGCGTCTGGCTTGTGTCGGCGGCCCTTGCTGGCTTTTTCAAGGACCGCCTATCCACTTTAAAACGCTGGTTTTTTGCAGGCGCGGGACTTTTGGCACTGGTCCCCTCGGGCGCGTTTGAAGGCGCGCTTTTGACCGACGTGATCGGCACGATCCTCGGCGTTCTCCTCATCGCCAACGAAGTTATTCGACGCCCCACCCAAGCCACAGCAGAGACCAACCCATGACCTCAGTCTCGGGATCAGGCGAACGAATTCTGGCCATCCTGGACCTGTTTACGGGCGATAAACCCCAATGGTCGCCGGAAGAAATGATGGGCGCACTCGGCTACACCCGGCCCACGCTTTATCGCTATCTGAAAACGTTGAAGGACGCGGGCTATCTCGCTGCCTTATCGCAAGCGGTCTACACACTTGGCCCCCGAGTGACCGAGCTTGATTTCCTGATGCAACGCGCGGATCCACTGATCGAAGCCAGCCAATTGCACCTCACGAAGCTAGCCGCGCGCTTCCAAGGCTCGGCCTTCATCGTGCGCTGGTACGGACGGAAACTTCTGTGCGTGGCTTCAGCAAGCGCAAACGCCAAACCCCGCTCAAGCTATCCGCGAGGACGCCCAATGCCGCTTGGCCGCGGAGCAATCAGCCGGGCCATTGTAGCATTCTTGCCGCTTCGAGACAGATCAACGCTTATCGACGAACACCTGAGTGAATTCATCATACCAGACGTGTGCAGCGACAAAGGAGAGGTCCTTGGGCAATTGAAGCAGGTCAAACGCGAAGGCGTCGCTGTCGCACGAGGAGAGGTTACGCCCGGACTTCTGGGCGTGGCATCTCCGGTGTTTGCCGCAGACACAACCCCCATCGCCTCGCTGTGCG
The DNA here is from genome assembly GCA_905479635.1 of uncultured Boseongicola sp. Classification (GTDB taxonomy): domain Bacteria; phylum Pseudomonadota; class Alphaproteobacteria; order Rhodobacterales; family Rhodobacteraceae; genus Boseongicola. The sequence continues at coordinate 20,029 of CAJQNG010000144.1, forward strand.
TGTCGTGTGACGAAACCCTTGTCGACAACGAGGAACTTGAGAAATTGAGGGAGGCGGTTCGTCATGCGTCACAAGAGATTTCGAGCGTGCTCGCGCCCTTTAGCACCAGGCAAAGCGCGTGAACCGTGATACCCATCAGGACGCACAGTCCCGCCATTTCGCGCCATAAGACGAAGGACATAAGATGACCGAACACCCAGCAAAGCACTTCATCGGAGGCGAATGGATCGGCGACGGTCCGTTGTGCGATAGCGTTAATCCAGCCACGCTGGAGGCCTTGGGACAACATCATCTCGGCAGCGAACGCCTGACCAATCAAGCCGCGAGTGCTGCACGCGAGGCCTTCTTTACCTCGCCCTGGGCCGCCTCTCCCCGCTTGCGCGCGCAAGTCCTTTACGAGATCGCAGATCGCCTGGAAGCCGCACGTGACGAGATCGCCGACCTCGTTGTTCTTGAGAACGGCAAGATCCGCGCAGAAGCCATCGGGGAGACCCTGGGCGCGATCTCGGAAACCCGTTATTATGCGGGTTTGGCCCGCAATATTCGTGGCACGATGCAAGAAACCGCGCCGGGAAATTTCTCGCTGTTCAATCGCGAACCCGCAGGCGTTGCCGGCGTCATCGTTCCCTGGAATGCACCCGTCACGCTTTTGATGCGATCGCTCGCACCGGCCCTTGCGGCCGGATGCACGACGGTCATCAAACCCGCGCAGCAAACGCCTCTGGTCCACGCCCGGATCATGGAGGCGATCACCTTTGCACCGTCGCTTCCCAAAGGTGTAGTGAACTCAGTTAACGAAAACGGCATCGCCGTCGGTAAAGCTATGACCGCATCGCCAGACATCGACGTCATCAGCTTCACCGGCTCAAGCCGCACAGGCCAAGCCATCATGGCCGCCTGTGCGCCAAGTCTAAAACGTGTCGGGCTTGAACTGGGCGGCAAAGCCCCGGCCGTTGTCTTTGCCGATGCTAATCTGGATCTCGCGGTTAAGGAGTTGACCCACGGCGCCTTGGCCATGGCGGGTCAAATCTGTGTGGCCGCCGCCCGTTTCGTCGTCCACGAAAGCATCGCGTCAGAATTCGAAGCAAAAATCACAATGGCCTTCCGCGCTGTCAAAGTCGGCCCCGGCAATCGCCCCGAAAGCCAGATGGGCTCGCTCATTGATCTTGAGAACCGCGCCCGAATTGAACGCCTGATAGAACAGGCCGGTGACGAGGGAGAAATGGTGCTGAAGGGCGAACGCCTGTCGGATGCAGCTTTCCTTTCGCCGACATTGTTTCGAATCAATGACCTCTCCTCGCCTTTGGTTCAGGAGGAACTTTTCGGCCCGATCGTGTCGATCGAAACCTTTGCAGACGAAGCCGAAGCCGTCGCAAAAGCCAATGCCACGTCATATGGTCTGGCGGCGTCCGTGTTCACAAACGACACCGCCCGCGCAATGCGCATGTCACGTGCAATCCGCGCTGGCACGGTCTGGATCAACTCGCACTTGCGTTTGTTTGCAGAAGGCGAAACCGGAGGGTACGGCAAGTCTGGCCTAGGGCGTTTGCACGGCCCGGAAGGCCTGCACGACTTCCTTGAAACCAAGCACATCTACATGGAAGCAGGCGTCGTCGGAGCCGCTACATGAGCAAAGAATTCGATGTTGTGATAAACGGCGGTGGCCCGGTTGGCATGGGTCTTGCCATCGAACTGGGTCAGCGTGGGGTGAAGACCTGCGTCATTGAACGTCACCTCGAACCTCAGCCCATTCCCAAGGGGCAAAACCTGACGCAGCGCACGGGCGAACACTTCCGTGCGTGGGGATGCGAAGCGGAAATGCGCACCGCTCACCCCTTACCAAAAGGGGCAGGCATTGGCGGGATGACCGCCTACGGCACCCTTTTGTCGGAATACACTTACGATTGGCTGAACCGTGGCAGCGTTAAGGATTATTACTTCTCCAGCAACGCCCGCGTGCCCCAATACGCGACCGAACGTGTCCTCAGAAAGCGTGCCGAAGCCATATCCGCCATCACGATCCGCTATGGATGGTCCGGCGCGGCTCTGACGATGGATCAAGACGGTGCAAGCCTTGAAATTTCTGAAACGGACGGCAACGGCACGGATCAAATCCAAGCCAAGTATATTGTGGGTTGCGATGGCAGTCGCTCGCTCGTGAAAAGCGAAAGCGGAATTGGAGAAGACCTGTCCGAACACAACAGGCTTATGGCTTTGCTGGTGTTTCGCTCGGAAGAACTTCACGGCCTCCTTGAGGGGCACCCCGGCAAAGCCTTCTACAACGTGCTGCACCCCGACCACCAAGGGTACTGGCTGTTTTTTGGGCGCGTGGATCACGGCCACTCATGGTTCTTCCACGCCCCCGTCCCCCTCGGTACGACGACAGAAAGCTTCGATTTTCGTGCCCTGCTGCACCGCGCAGTGGGTCAGTCTTTCGATCTTGATCTGGACTATGTCGGCTTTTGGGATTTGCGTGTGTCGACGGCCGAAACTTACCGGAAGAGCCGCGCCTTTCTGGCAGGCGACGCAGCCCACAGCCATCCGCCCTACGGTGGCTTTGGAATCAACACCGGATTTGAAGACGCGCGCAACCTTGGCTGGAAACTGGCAGCGGTTCTACAGGGCTGGGGAAGCGATGCCCTGCTCGACAGCTACAATGCCGAGCGCCGCCCGGTCTTCGTTTCAACCGCGCGCGATTTCATTGAACGCTTCATCGACGAGGACCGCGCGTTTTTGGAGAAATATTCACCTGAAACTGACAAAGAAGCCTTTGAGACCGCTTGGAACTCCAGAAATCTTGACGCTGACGAGGTCCATGCCTTCGAGCCGAATTATCAGGGCTCGCCGATTGTGCATGGCTCCACGGGCTCGCCCTCCGCGCGCGGCTCGCACAGCTTCAACGCGCGCGCCGGGCATCATCTTCCACCGCCCGGTCCAGGTGGCAGCGCGGTAAGCGCAATGCTTACCGAGGACTTCACGGTTTTTGTGGCAGACGCGCGCCACGTCGTCGCACTGGAAATCGCAAGCCAGAGCTGCGGCATACCACTGACAACACGGGTGATCCGTTCGGACTGGTTGAACACATGGGGGCATGAGATCGTTCTTGTCCGCCCGGACGGGTTTGTGGCCTTCGCGGGCGACAGCATCGACGCCGCGCAGGCTCGCGAGATCTGCGCCAAAGTGACGGCGCGCACGACGTGACATATTGGAACGGCAAACATGTGGTCGTAACCGGCGGGGCTTCTGGTATCGGCGCCGCGACCCTCACGCTTCTTAAGGCGCGGGGGGCGACAGTAACTGTCATCGACCTCAACAGCCCACCCGACACAGCTGATCACTGGATCAAGGCCGACCTGACCGACCTCGGCGCCATCAACACGGTCGTCTTGGACCACGGCATCGACGCGCTGATCAATGCGGCCGGCCTGCCGCCCCGCACAGGCCTTGAGGCAGACATTTTGCGAGTGAACTATTTTGCTCTGACAAGACTTACCAAGCATCTTTTGGATCTCATCAACGACGGGGGGGCAATCGTCAATATGGCCTCGCGGGCTGGTGCGCACTGGCGTAAGAATTATGCCCAAGTCCAGAGGCTTAACTCGATTTCTGGCGATATCGAACTGGATGATTTCGTGCAACGCGAGGTCATCGACCCTGTACGGGCATACGATCTTTCAAAAGAAGCCGTTATTCTTTGGACGAAGGAGATGGTCGCCCCCTTGCGCGCGCGCGGCCTTCGCATCAACGCCGCAAGCCCAGCCGCCGTGGACACACCGATCCTTGGCGATTTCATGACGGCGCTTGGCGAACGCGCAGAACGCGGGCTTGCAATCACAGGGCGCGCCGGGCGCGCCGAGGAAATTGCGCGAACCCTGGTATTTCTGGCCTCCCCCGAAGCTTCTTGGATTACAGGATGCAATATTGAATGTGACGGAGGCCTGACGGCGGAACTCGACCTGTCAGCCTTGAAGAAAGCACACGTCGGGTGACAAAATCCGGCCATCAAATTAATCTTAACCCAAATGATACAAGGCACCCCATGAACGATGTCTTCAGCCACCCGTGGCTCGGCGGTCTCTTTCAAGACGCCAAAGCCGCTGCCATCTGGTCACCGGACCGACAAGTCGCGCATATGCTGGCGTTTGAGGCGGCATTGACCCGCGCCTTTGGGGACGTTGGTACCCTACCCGCCGATGTGGCCAAGGATGTGGCCGAAACGATCGCGGACTTTTCGCCCAACTTCGCCGCGCTGCGATCGGGGACCGCGCGCGATGGTGTTGTGGTTCCAGCGCTTGTCCAGCAGTTAAGATCAGCGGTCGGACCCCACGCAAAGGCGGTCCATACCGGGGCCACCTCACAGGACGTCATCGACACAGCCCTCGCCCTGACCCTGCGTGAGACAAATGATCATCTCAAAAACAGCCTTGAAACAACACTCGCGGCGCTGAACGATCTGACGGCCACCTTCGGCGCTAACCAAATGAAGGGCCGAACGCGGATGCAGGTAGCCATACCGATCGACGTCGCAGACCGCATAGTCACTTGGTCCGCCCCCCTTCAAAGACACATCGAACGCTTGGAGGCCATACGCCCGCGTGTTGAGGTCCTGCAACTTGGCGGCGCCGTTGGAAACCGCGCGGCTTTTGCAGACAACGCCGATGCCATCGTCGAAAACGTCGCAAATCGCCTTAACCTTTTGAGCACTAAGAGCGCCTGGCACTCAACGCGCGACGCGGTCGCGGACTACGCTAATTTACTCGCGCTGATCACCGGCAGCATCGGAAAAATGGGCCAAGACATTTGCTTAATGACACAGCAAGGCATTGACGAGATTGTTATTTCTGGCGGAGGTGGATCTTCCGCCATGCCGCATAAACAAAACCCGGTCTTGCCCGAGTTATTGGCCACGCTCGCGCGCTTTAATGCCACTCAAGTCGCGGGAATGCATCACGCCATGCTTCACGAGCAGGAACGATCGGGAGCCGCGTGGTCGCTGGAATGGATGATTCTGCCGCAGATGGCGCAAGCCACCGCGCGCAGTTTATCGGCCGCCACAGAGATCTGTTCGCGCATCACTCGCATGGGATCTTGAGGGCGTCTCAGGCCCGCAACTTTAAAAAGCGCTGATGCCGTTCCAGATCAAACGCAGCGAAATCAGGACCAAAAGCGCGTTCAATGCCACGCCAAACCGTGCGTCACTTATCCGGTTCAAGACAAGCTTACCCGCAAACGTGCCCAGAAGCCCTACCAGGATCAAGGCCGTGGTCACCGCAAGCCAGGGCCCGAAAGCAAAGCCCAGCACGCCGAACGCAAGCACTTTCAGTCCATGCTGCACCGTCATCAGCGTCGCATGCGTAGCGACATGCGTGTGGCGTGGAAGGCTGTGGGACTTGGTATAGGACGCCACGAACAATCCAGTGGCTCCGAAAAACATCGTGAGGAAACTGGAAATGAAGCCGGTCAGAACCGGCCAGCGGCTGAACCACTTTGGCGCGCGCGTCAGCACCGTATAGATGACAAAAATGCCAATACCGATCTGCACATATTGGGGCGGCAATTCCACAACCACCGCACCACCAATGGCCACTCCGATCACCGACCCCGCGGCAAACCAAGGCAGAGCGGGCCAATAGATCGACCGCCACAAAAGAGCCATCCGACCGGCGTTGGAACCAACCTGCACTACTCCATGCACCGCAATAAGGGCTGCGGGGGGCAAAAGGCTTGCCATAATCGCCAACAGCAGAGCCCCACCCCCGATCCCGAAGGCCGCTGTGATGAAAGAACTGGCAAAACTCGCACCAAGAATGGCCAAAAATGCAGGCTCTGACAGGCCCGCAGGCAAAAGCTCTAGCATGGAGCCGCTTTCGACCATGCCAGCCCGATCCTTGCGTGCATTCCTTGGCGGATCAGGACAGCCATGAAGGACCAAACCAGATGAAACCGACCTGCGATTTTTTTGACGAACACGGCGTCGCCGAAACCGTCAAGACCTTCGAGGTCAACAGCCGCGTCAAGGAACGGGCCAAGACGTCCGGCGAGGGCCGTGTGATCGTCGTTGATGGCACCGGGTCGCTGCGTCGCGCGCTTTGCGGCGATATTATTGCCGCCGAGGCGATGGCGAACGGTTGGGCGGGTCTGGTCATTTGGGGCGCCGTGCGGGATGTGGAACAGCTTGGCGCAACAAACATCGGCACTATCGCACTGGGCCAAACGCCCGCGCGATGTGTCCGGAAAGGCGAAGGCGAGGTCGAAGCCGATCTGCGCCTTGATGGCGTAGCGGTCTCGTACGGCGACTACTTCGTTGCTGACGCGGAGCGGGCGCTTGTTTTTCCGCAGAACGGACCGCACCTTGACGCTAAAACCACACCCCCTCACGCCTAACCTCTCCAGACGTCGGGATTGATCATGTGGATTGGAGCACCTGTCGCGTAAGCATTTATTTGATCATAGATATCAGAGAATTGGACGTTTAGCTCGTCTTCGGTGACATAGCCAATATGAGGCGTCACTATCACGTTGGGATGGCGCAAAAGCGGATCGGTTGTATCAGTCAGGGGCTCGGTGTCGAACACATCCAGCGCCATCCGTCCGGGACGTCCGGTCTTTAATGCGGCCAGCAAGGCACCCGGTGCAACCAAGCCTGACCGCGAGGTGTTGATGAAGCTGGCCGTTGGCTTCATTGCCTCCAAATCCGCCTTGGTGATTATGCTGCGCGTTGTCGGCTTAAGGCGCACGTGAAGGCTCACAAAATCGCTTTCGTCAAAGAATGCCTCTCGGCTTTCCGCAACGGTTTCGCCAGCTTGCGCTGCACGCGCGCGCCCTTCTGTGGAAGCCCACCACACAACCTCCATCCCAAAAGCACGCGCATAGATCGCAACCTGTTTGGCGATGCGTCCATATCCATAAAGTCCGATCCTGCGGCCAGAGAGCGTTTGTCCAGGTGCTAATTGCCAGCGCCCGCTCTGCATCGACGCCATTTGCTGAGGAAGCTGACGCGCGGAAGCCAAAATCAACGCGAAGGTCATTTCGGCGGCGGCGGTAGACGGCGCACCAGCGTGCATGTTGGAGGACAATAGGACACCGTTGGCGCTACAGGCTTCGACGTCGACATGCGGATAGACGCTGCGTTGACTGATAAGTTTGAGGTTGGGCAATCCGTCCAGAAGCGCCGCCTGAACAGGCGTTCGCTCACGGAAGAGAACCAGCGCTTCAGCCTCGTCAAGCCGCTTCGCGAGAACATCCACATCCTCCATATGATCGTTCCAAACCGTGACGTCATGCCCAGCGAGCTTGTCAAAGCTAGGCAAGGTGCGAAGCGTGTCGAACCAATCGTCGAGAATGTGAACTTTCATCGACTTTCCACGCCGACCATGGCAGCCGCACTCCGTGGTGTCGGAAAGAAAATATTCGTCCCAAGCGTGTCGATGGCGAGGCCAGCCTGACTGCGCTGCGCGAGATGATAATTGAACTGCGCACCGCAGCCATAAATCGGCGTTGGGTATTGGCCGATCGCTTCTGCAAGACCAAGACGCACCTTCTCAAGTGCCTGCTTGGCCTCGCTCAAGGCAGTATCAATTTCTGGGGTCATCGGGATCTCCCTTATCATTGTATACCACAGCGTACCTAATTTGACTTGCTTGTCGATGATGACTTCGGCGGATGCGCTCTGCGAATAACCGGTGAAGCAACTTGGTCCGAAATCGGCACGTCCCACACTGCCGCCCCGCCAGATTTCGCAAAATCGTCGATGAGACCGGGAAGTAACGCGAGATCGGCTATGCGCTCGCCTGCCAACCCAAACCCGCGCGCGATGGCAGCCAAATCGGTGCGGCCGAACACGGCGCCCTGATCCGAGATACCTTCTGCGCGCAGTTTGTGGATCTCAGACCCATAAGCACCGTCGTTCAGGACGATGATCAGGATGTTCATTCCATGGCGGCGGATCGTCTCAAGCTCTTGAATATGCATCAAAAGGCTGCCGTCACCGTCGAACAGAACAATCGTGTCATCGGGTCGCGCTGCCGCGACGCCCATTGCAAATGAAATACCATTCCCGATGGCGCCGAACTCTCGGATCGTCAGAAAATGGGTCTGTGGACGAGACGGCATTTGCGCGAAATAGAAGGAACAATGCCCCGACGAGTTCACCAACTGCCAATCGGCGGGCAGATGCGCCTCAAAAACTGCAACAACATCGCGCGGGTCGTGCACTCCGTCTTCTGATGGAAACACCGCGCTGTCTGCTGGGGCGGTTGCGATGCGTTCTGAAAGCGCAGGCGTTCGCCACGATTTTGAGCGTTCAGGGACCATCCCAAGCAAGGCCTCAACCCCAAGCCGCGCGTCGGCACGCAGATGCGCCTGCGCGGCCACACGCCCCTGGCTGATCGCAAGTGGATCAACATCGATCTGCAACAGCTCGGCGCCCGGCCAAAGCTTTCCACCGTCCGAATTGTGATGTGCCAATGACGAACCGACGCCAATAATCAGGTCGGCCTCGCCAAGATAATCTCGTGCGGTTTCCGTTGAAAACCCGCCAGCAATACCAATGCTGAACCGCGCGTCATGAAACAGCCCGCGCGCCGGAAGCGTTGTGGCAAGAAGCGCGTCGCACCGCTCGGCCAAAGCCCGGCAGGCCGCACCCGCATCCGCCTCGACCGCGCCGAGCCCTGCCATGACCACGATACGCTTTGACGCCGCGATCATAGCAGCTGCGCGGGGCAAATCATCAGGGTTCGGTGGGATTGGCGACGCAACCGGGGCAAGATCACGCGAGGGCGTTGGAAGTTCCGCGCCCGACCAGTCGAGGTTCTGCAAATCAAACGGAACGCCCAGGACGACAGGTCGACGCTCGCGGCCCGCCTGTGTGAAGGCATCCCGGATCGCCGTCGGCATCAGGTTAGGAGAATGAAGCGGCTGGTAGGCCGCACCAGTCGCCGTGACGAACGGTGCCTGATCAATGGCCTGATTATACCACGCAGACTTCAGCGGTGCTTCCCCGGCCAATACGACAAGGGGCAGTTTCGCGCGAACTGCCGCAGGTAGTGCGGTCATCAACTGCGTCAGGCCGGGACCACAAGTCACGGTTGCCACGCCTGTTTCACCACTTTTGCGCGCATAGGCCATGGCGGCAGCAACGGCGCAGTGTTCATGACGAACGTAGACCATTTTGCATCCGCCTTCCGCCAGACGCGTGGCGAAGTTCATGTTGGCATCGCCCAAAAGCGCAAAGCAGGTGCCGACACCCTCACGAAGGAAGGTTTCGGCAAGCGCATCGAACAGTTTCCGGTGATCGCCCGTCATATTTTCTAGCCCTCCTGCGCCACCATCACTTCGCCCCGCGCAATAAGACGCGCGGTGCGGACAACTCCAGCCGAGCGAAAATTCAACGTCTCACCGTCACGGGAGAAATCAACGGTGACTTCCATTTCGCCCATGGGATGTTCGATGCGCACGACCTCGGGGCCGGACACCACAGCGCGCGCGATGCCATCTGCAACGGTGCCCGACGCCAAAGCGCATGCGGCAAGGCACTGTGAGCCTGTGACGGCCAATGTGGGATGGGCTTTCCACGGCATGAAATAGCGCGCCGCAAAATGCCCGCCGTTTTGAGCGCGGGCAATCAATCCGATTTTCGGCGTGACAGATTTCGTGACATCTCCAAGCCCCATGCGCTTTCCAGCCTCAAGGCGGATCGTCTCCATGCGCTTGAAAAGGCTGGTATTGGCGTCCAACTCGGCCAGCGTTTCATACCCCGTCAGCCCAAAATCCTCTGCACGGGCGATCATCATCGGCATCGCCACATCAATGCAGCTCACCTCAATGCCGTCTATGACATCCTTCGTCTGTCCGGTCGGAAACATCACGCCGCATTTGGATCCGACAACCTCCAGGAAGTTCAAAGCAATAGGGGCCGCTGTGCCCGGCACACCGTCAATTGCAACATCACCAGCGTAACTGACCTTTCCGCCCGGAGTTTGGATAACGGCCTCGACCAAAGCGCCGGTATTTACGGCCCGGATGCGAACAGTTGTCGTCTCTCCACCGACCGGTACGAGCCCTTTTTCAATAGCCGCCGGGCCGACGCCAACAAGGATATTGCCACAGGTTGGCCCATAATCGACCATACGTTCAGTTACCGAAACCTGCCCAAAGAAATAGTCAACATCGACACCCTCTTCAGCCGATGGACTAAGCATTGCGACCTTAGTCGTCACTTCATCGCCACCGCCAATCCCGTCGATATTCCGCGGGTTTCCGGCACCGATAACCTCGACCAGTATATCCGATAACGCGTCCAAATCCTCGGGCAAATCTGCACGATTGAAATAGGGTCCGCGCGAGGTTCCACCGCGCATGAAATGGTAGGGAATTGGACGTTGGCTCATGCCACCTCTCTTTCAATGTGAGAAATAATCGCGCGCGTCATGACATCTGTCCCTGCGGACCCACCGAGGTCCGTGGTTCTGGTAGCCGGGTCGCAAAGCGCGGCATTCAGCGCGGATCGGATAAAGCGTGCGGGGGCCGCGTGACCTAAATGATCGAGCAGCATGACGACCGACCCGATCAAAGACGCCGGATTGGCCCGGTTTTGCCCGGCAATGTCTGGCGCCGAGCCGTGTTGGGCCTGAGCAATCGCATGGGACTTTCCATGGTTAAGTGATGCGGCAAGGCCCAGCCCTCCGGCCAGTTCAGAGGCCAGATCGGACAGAATATCGCCATACATGTTCGTCGCGATCACAACATCGAAGCGCGTGGGATCGCGGACCATCAAGGCTGCTGCCGCGTCGATCAAAAGCTCTTCGGTCTTGATCTCGGGGAAGTCTGCAGCGACCTCGCGCACCGTCTCAAGGAACAAACCATCGCTTAGCCGCAAAACGTTCGCTTTATGGATGACGGCAACACGTTTGGCCCCACGACGTCGTGCCAGCGCATATCCCGCCTCGGCAATCGCGCGCGAATTTGCTGCAGTGATGCGGCGCATCGAAAGGGCAACGCCCGGCACTGGCATAAACTCGGCGGGCCCGCTTTCCATATTACGATCGGCATAAAACCCTTCAAGGTTCTCACGCACTATTACCATGTTGACGTCATGACCTGTGGGTGTTGGCACCGCTTTGTGACTGGTCGCGGGGCGGATGTTCGCGAAAAGCTGAAGCTCTTTGCGCAAGACACCCGAAGGGTTGCGACCGCCCTCCTCCACTGAAGGATAAGCATTGTGCGAGACCGGACCAAGGATCACGCCATCTGCCTGTCGCGCCTTCGCGATCACAGTGTCAGGAATGGTGATACCTTCGCTTTCAAGCGCTAGGAACCCGATATCGGCGGGTTCAATATCGATCAAAGTCCCGCTTTTCGCACAGGCGGCAATCAGCACCGAAACCGTGGCGGCCATGATTTCCGGGCCAATCCCGTCACCAGCAAGAGCCAACAGGTGAAGGCTCATGTCAGGGGCCACGGCAGTTTCACAAAGTCCTGCAAAAGCCCCGGTGGGAAGTCGCGGCCAAGCGTGCCCCCAAGAAATACCAGAACCGCGATACCAATCACCGTAAGGATAACGGCACGGGTCCAGGAAACTCCTGCCCTAATACGCAGGAACGACACGAGGAACACTGTCAGAGCAAGCACAAAGCCAACCAATGCGGACAGCCCTAACAGGAAGGCAAACCACCCAAGCGTGGTCCAAAGCCCGTGGGGTGCCTCGGCATCTTCGCCACCGGATTCAAGGTCCGCAAAGACCGGCGATGTCTCCGGCTGGCGCATCATAGAAACGACCAGCGCCGCACAGGCAATCAGCGTCACGATCCCCACTGTGACCGGAAAAATTTTGTCGCGTAGAACGTTGATTGTGGAGGCGTCATAAACGGCAATGGCCACATAAGCGGTGACGGCCAAAAGGAAGATCAGCGGCGCCCGCTTTGACCCTGTGGGTGGATTGCTGTCGCCCAAAATCTGTTTGCCCTGACGTAACCCGATCACTACCGAGATGACCAACAGGATCAGGATGCCAATAGTAACGGGCGAGAAGATATACTCCATGCCCTGCCAAAAATCGCGGCGGAACTGAATGCGACTGATCTGAACTGCCTGGTTGGCAAAGCTTTCGGCCTGGCTCGACAGCACAAACCCGATAAGAAAAGCGGGCCGCGACCACTCGAAACGGCGCAGGAGGATGCCAAGGCAACCGATCATCAACAGCATGGCAAGGTCGGCCAGAGACTGGCTTGACTGGAATGCCGCGAACGCGATGAGCATAAACAAGAAGGGGGCGACAAGCGTGAAGCGGATCGTGGTAATTTTGGCGATCTGCCCCGAAAGCAGAATGCAAAGGCCTGCGCCAAAGATGTTTGCCAAGGCCAGTGACCAAACAATCGTGTAGGTGATGTCAAGGTTGTGCCGCACCATGTGCGGCCCAGGATCGTACCCTAAAAGCGCAAGTCCTCCGAGGAAGACCGCCATCGAACCAGACCCCGGGATGCCGAAGATCAGCGTTGGAACAAGGCCGCCTCCCTCTTTGGCATTGTTGGAGCTTTCAGGGCCGATCACGCCGCGGATATCACCCTTTCCGAATTGCGATTTGTCTTTCGCGCTTTGCACCGTGAAGCCATAGGCGATCCAGTCCACAACAGACCCACCCAGCCCAGGAATGACGCCAACAAGAACGCCAATAAAGGCGCTGCGGACCGACAGCCAGATATTGGCCCACCAGTCGCGGATACCCTGAATCCAGCCAGAGCCAAGGCCTCCAGTGCGGGAAATCGAGCGGTCCTGACGCAAAAGAGAAACGATCTCGGGAACCGCAAAGATACCGAGACCGACGATCACCAGTTTGATCCCGTCGGTCAGGTAAGGAATGCTGTAACTTGCCATACGCAAACTGCCGGACGCATCAGATTCTCCGATTGTGCCGACCATCAATCCAAGGCCCGCCGCTGCAACGCCCTTTAGCGGTACCCGCCCTGCAAGGATCGCCACCATCGATAGTCCAAGCAACGTGATCATCAGCATCTCGGGCGTGCCGAAGGCAAGGATCAAGGGACGCGCAATCAGGATAAAGAATGTCAGAACGATCGCGCCAAGGATGCCGCCGAAAAGCGACGATATAAACGCCGCCGAAAGCGCGCGAGCGGCTTCGCCCTTTTTGGCAAGCGGAAAGCCATCAAGTACCGTCGCCTGGCTGGCTGTAGAGCCGGGGATGCCAAGCAAGACGGAAGCAAACGTGTCCGAGGTCGGCACGACCGCGATAAGGCCCACCATAAGAGCCAGACCCGAAACCGGGTCCATTCCGAAAATAAACGGCAAAACCAATGACAGGCCCGCGATACCGCCAAGGCCTGGAAAAACTCCGACAGACAAGCCGAGTAGGACGCCGAGCATCAAGAACATAATCTGCTGTGGCTGGAGGATCAGGGAAAAAGCTTCCCCGAGCGCTGGAGCCGCGGTTGCGAGAAGGTCCATGAGGCGGTGCGCCTTGTTTTTCAGTGTGTGTTAAAAAAAGGCCCCACCGAACCTTCGGTGGGGCCTTTTAGGCGTTACTTGAGTGTGACGCCGTAGCTTTCTTCAAGCCAGTTCACCACGAAGGCGCGCGCATCCTCCGGCACCTGGGTGCCGAGCTTGAACGCTGCCGCTCCTGCGTCACGGGTCATCTGTGGATAAACTCCCAGAGTTGCTGCTGCCAGTTCGTCAAAGTCAGGGCGTGCAATCACGTCATCGAACGCCTTGGCATATGTTTCGATCAGGTCTGCCGAAGCGGTGCCTGGAAGAAACACCATCTTTTGCGCCGGGAAACCGGCGATGAAGAAGGCAACCCATGCATCCCACGAAGCGCCTTCAGTGGCACAGGCCGGTGTCGCCTCGCAAACCTCGGCGAACGTCGGGATATCAGGGAACGTCGGGTCGCGGACGATGTTTCCGGCGCCGTCCAAGGCACCCCAGGTCATCATAGGCGCCGCAAGGCCGCCTTCGATCATTGGCATCACCGACCGCAGATAAGCAGATGAGGTCTGATAATCGATGTTAGCTTCGCCACGCTCGAACATCAGACGGCCATCACCTCGACCTTCTATACCAAAAACAGGCTCGACATTCATACCAAGCATTTCCCAGGCGAGGTTGGCCACAAGGTCAAGGCGAGTTGCGCCCTGGCTGCCCCAGAGAAAATCTGTGCCCTGAAGCCCAGTCGCGTCCAGACCGTCCATCATGCTAGCCAGATCCGGCGGCAGATAAGCGACACCGCCGGTGCCGGACGCGAGGACGACGTTCCAGTCGTTATATTCATATCGAACACGCGGATCGCCAAGCAAGTAAGGGAACTGTGTGGACCCCGACGTGCCGAAAATCAAAGTACCGTCGTCTGTTGTTTGCTCCTGAAACCAGTTTGCACCCGCGGTCGAGCCTGCGCCCGGACGATAGCGGACGACAACCGTGGGGTTGCCGGGCAACGCTTCGCTGAGAAGCGGCGCATAGAAATTCGCCCAGCGCGCCGAGCCACCTGATTCCGAGAACGGGATCACGAATTCTACTGTCTTGCCGGACAGATCAACGCCGCCATGGCCGCCAGCTATTGCCGCCGTTGAGAAAGCAAGCGCCACCGTTGTTGCAAGCAAAGCCTGCGCCGAATGACGCAGTTTGGTAAAGTCAGTCATTTATTCCTCCCAGAGGCGCGTTTTTTTACCGTTTTGGCACACGCGCTATTAAGCAACGCGGGTCATTCAACCCGCTTGATAACAGTGTGTTGTCCTGCGAACCTTGCGTCAAGCTTGCAGACAAGGGCGAAGACAAGGGCGAAGACAAGAAAATGCGCATAGTTTTAATCGAAGATAACGCGAGTCTTGCGCAAGGGATCAGCTATAGATTGCAGGATGCAGGCCACGCCGTCGATATGCTGGACGATGGCAGGCACGCCAGCGACTATCTTCGCACCGATGAAGCAGACCTGGTGATCCTAGACATCAACCTGCCGGGGCGGGATGGCATAACAATCCTCAAAGAAATGCGCCAACGCGGTGACGAAAGGCCTGTGCTGTTACTCACCGCCCGTTCGGATACGATAGACCGCGTGAAGGGTTTGGATGCAGGGGCGGACGACTACCTTGTTAAGCCTTTTGAAATGGTCGAACTTGAGGCCCGCATCAGAGCAATGTCCCGCAGAAAGCCGCAGCCATTTCGCAAGACCGTTTCGCTTGGGCTTTTGGTGCTTGATCTGGATGCCCGCGAAGCCGAGGTCGGTGGCAGGCCGGAAACTATCCCACGACGCGAAATCAGCATCCTAGAAGCATTGATGCAAGCCGGGGGCCGCACCGTTCCGAAGCTGCAACTGCTGGAGCACACCTACGGCACCGGAAGCGACATCGAGGAAGTCGCGCTCGAAGCACATATCTCGCGCCTTCGCAAAAGGCTTAAGCCCCACGGTATCTCGATCAAAGTGAAACGCGGGCTCGGCTATACGATCCAACTGAATGCACCGATATGACATCTGCTTCGCTGCGCCTGCGACTGACGCTGATCATCCTTATCCCAATTCTGGCTATTGGCGTGGCGGTGTCGATCTGGCAGGTCAGCAATGCCCGCGCCACAGCCGCCGATCTGTTTGATCGAAGCTTGCTTTCCGCAGCCCTTGCTATCTCGGGGGATGTGGCGCGCACGAACGGCAACGCAATCTCGCTTGAAACCTCAGATATCCTTGCCGACACATCCGGCGGACCTGTGTTCTATCACGTATTTGCGCCTGACGGCATCTACGTCCTCGGCTATGCGACCCCCCCCGTCCCGCGCGATGTAAACCAAGGACGCGATGACGAGATCACCTACTATGACGGGCGATACCACAGCCGCGACGTGCGCGTGCTTCGGTACCGGTCGGTCATTACAGTCGATGGGATCAGCGGTGCGTTTACCTTTACGGTCTGGCAGGATGTGGCGGTGCGCAGTGCCTTCGTGCGCGATCTTGTTTTGCGGACATTTACCGTCATCGCCATTCTGATCGGTTCGGTGGCATTGGTTGTGTGGTTCGGTGTCAGTCATGGCCTGAGGCCGCTTCTCGATCTGGAAGACGCGATCTCGCGACGCAGCTCTGACGATTTAAGCCCGATCCGCAGGGCCGTTCCCCCTGAAATTCGCGGGCTGGTGACGCATCTCAACACGCTGTTTGGACAGGTGGAACGCGCGATGGATGCGCAGACGACGCTTATCTCAAACGCCGCACACCAATTGCGCAATCCCATCGCTGGTGTGCTTGCAATGGCCGAAGCCGTGCATTCTGCACCAACTTCGCAAGCCGCAAAAGAGCGATCCGCCGGACTGCTCTCTGCCGCGCGTCGCGCCAGCGACTTGGCGAACAAACTTTTGACCTTGGAACGCGTCCGCGCAGCCCCTGTCGAGGCATTTAACACCCCGGTCGAGGTCGGAACAGTGATTCGCGAGGTGATCGAGACTGTGAAAAGCGACGCCGAAAAGCGCAATGTACAGGTAACGGCTGACTTGCAGAACAATCCTATCGTGGTGATTGCAGATGGGCTGATGCTGCGCGAGGCAATCACAAACTTGGTGGACAATTCGTTGCAACACGGCGGACCGAACTTGGGTCATGTGCGCTTAAGTCTGGCACAAGAGAACGGCGTCGCGATCATTACTGTCGAAGACGATGGGAACGGCTTGCGCGCGGAAGACGTCGAGATCGTTCTGGCAAGATTCGGCCAAGCAAGCCCCGGCGAAGGCTCGGGGCTTGGCTTATCGATTGCAGAAGCGGTCGCAGAACGCCACTGTGGCACGCTGGAACTTCAGACCGAGCGTCAAGGCCTTTTGGTCCGTCTCAGCCTGCCCATGGTCGCAAAAAAACGCCGCAAAACCGAGCATCGCACCAGGCAGAAATCAGCGCCCAATCGCGTAAGCCTGCATCAGCCGGGGCGTGGCGGCCGCCTTGAGCATTCCATCTGGTGCGCGCGATGCGGCCGTCAGCCGCCCGATCGCCCAAGGCTCTGACACTTCAAGTCTGTGCCCGCGCGCCCTCAAGGCTTCAAGGGTGGCGGCCGGGAAGTGCGGCTCGGCCATGAGATGACCGGGCCTTATGCCACGGGGGTAGAAACTCGCTTGCAAATGACCGGTATGAAACAGCGGACCGTCGATTGCCTCCTGCAAATTCATCCCGTGATGGATGAGCCGTAAAAGGAATGTCAGCTGCCATTGGTCTTGTTGATCGCCACCAGGTGTGCCGAAGGCAATCCGCGTACCATCGGGGCGGCGCGCCATCGACGGCGAAAGTGTCGTGCGCGGTCTGCGCCCCGGCGCCAGTGAGGTTGGCAAACCTTCGTCCAGCCAGAACATTTGAGCGCGCGTGTTAAGCGGAACGCCAAGCCCCGGAATAACCGGGTTCGATTTCAACCAGCCACCTGATGGCGTTGCAGATACCGCATTGCCCCATTGATCGACCACGTCGATATGAACCGTGTCACCGCGCTTTTCGGTCAGATGAGCCATCGTCGGCTCGCCTACACCGATCCCTTTGTCGTCAACCGCCTTACGCGCCGCACGTTTGAGGAACGCCTGTGCAAGAGCTTCATGCCCTGCAATCTCGCCGGGCCGTTGCACAAGCGAGGCCGTATCCGCAATTTGGCCACGCCGCGCCTGCCCATATGACGCAGACAAAAGGGTTTCGGTCGGCACATCCGACGTCAAAGGATCGCCGTAATAAGCTTCACGGTCCGCAAACCCAAGCTTCAGTGCCTCAGTGATCAAATGGACAAAGTCATCCCCTACAGGATCCAACTCCGCCAGACCATCTCCAGACAGCATCTGTAAACACTGAAGCAAAACCGGGCCTTGTGTCCACGTCCCGCACTTAAAGACGTCCCAGCCTGCATGCTCAACCGATACAGCGGGCTCGTAAGAGGCCCGCCAGCCCGCCATATCCTGGCCTGTCATCACGCCCTTTCGCCGCTCTCCTGTAGCATCCATCACGCAAGCATCGCGCAAATAGGTGTCGATAGCCTCGGCAACAAAACCCTGATGAAACGCCTTTCGCGCCGCCTCAATCTGCGCCTCACGCCCGGAAACCGCCTCGGCCTCAGACACCAGACGGTCCCAGAAATCCGCCAGCATCGGATTGGCAAACAACGCGCCCGGTTCTGGCACCGCGCCCCCCGGCAACCAAACAGGCGCAGATGTCGGCCATTCATCGCGAAACACATGCGCCATATCTGCAATTGTGGCGGCGACCCGCGGCAAGATCGGATGCCCATGACGCGCATAGTAAATCGCCGGAGCCATAACCTCGCGCAATGGCAACCGCCCGTGATCACGCAGCATCAACATAAAAGCGTCAAACTGCCCCGGCACCACAGTCGCGAGTAATCCAGAGCCCGGAATTAGGTCCAGCCCCTCGCTCCGGTAGTGGTCAATGGTTGCCCCAGCCGGCGCGGTTCCCTGACCGCATACAACAGTTGGTTGATCATCACCGACAGGCCAGATCATCGCGGGCATGTCGCCAAGGGGGCCGTTCAAATGCGGCTCGACAACATTCAAAACGAACCCCGCAGCCGCTGCCGCATCTGCGGCCGAACCACCAGCTTCAAGCATTTTCATGCCCGTCGCCGAAGCAAGCCAATGGGTTGTCGTGACCATGCCGAATGTGCCGGCCAACTCTGGTCTCGTCGTAAAGGTCATTGCTCGTGCTCCTTTGGCTTTTCATCGGACCTAGCCCGCTCGGTCACCCGGAACAACCTGGCCGCGATCGGCGCGCCTGTTATGACAATAACAATGCGGGCCAAATGATGCGCAATGACAAAGCCCAGATCAGCCCCGGCCACGATCGCAAGCACAGTCATTTCTGCCTGCCCACCGGGCGCAAACGCCAGGAAGCTCTCTACGGGCGGGGCAAGACCAAGAAGGTAAGCAACTTCGGTAAAACCGGCGGCAAGGGCGGCTAGCATCAAGACAAAGAAAAGGCCCGCCAGAACATCGCGGCGCAACTCGAAGAGCGTCACGCCAACATAGCCTATACCTATTCCGGTCCCGATCAGGAATTGCGCGGCAAGGATCGCTTCGGAGGGCGGTCGTGCGTGGATAAACCCGGTGAGCGACAGGAAGGCAGTAACAATCATTGGCCCCAATATGGAGGCTCCGAAAAGCCCGATCCGCTCGCCTCCCTTCCACCCAACAAGGGCCGCCGCCGCCATCAGGGCCAACTCCTGCGCCGGGATCGTTGAGGCAGATACGCCAATCGGAATGTCGAGCGACACGCCAAACCCTTGCGTGAGAATAATCGGAGCAACCGCGACAATGATCAGCACGCGGGTGGCATGGATCAGTGACAAGGCCCGTCCATCGCCGCCCGCTTCCTCGCCAAAAATAACCATGTCCTGCAATCCGCCGGGCATGGCCGCATACCAACTTGTCACCCAGTCAAATTTATAAACGCGCCGAAAGAACGGCACACCGATCAGGCCGATGATAGCTATGTAAACGGGGATTAAAGAAACCGACGCCGCAATCTGCGGCAGACGGCCAATCAACTCCGGCGTGATCGATGCCCCCACCGCAACACCAAGAATTGTGCGCGCCGCAACCGAGACTTGCCCAAAGCCCCGCAACGGCAAGCCTGCAAGGGCTGCAAACAGGCAGGCGAGCATCGGCCCAAAAAGAAAAGGAAGCGGCAAGCCAGTCGACCAAAATGCTACCGTCCCGGCAACGGCCAGGGTGAGGGTCAATGCGCGTTGGCGCGTGGGATGATCGCTGAACACTTCCATTTTCAAACTCTATCGGACTTATTGCATCAGCTTGTATCCAAGTGTATGCAATCTTGGAACCCCTAGCGAGTCCCCCTATGCCGATTGCAAAATCCAGCGATACCAGCCAAGGTCAGGACACCTACACGCGGCTATTGACCGACATTCGACTTGGCATCTTGCGCCCCGGCGACAGGCTGACTGAAACCGACCTGGCCGCCCGTATTGGGATCAGTCGCACGCCTGTGCGCGAGGCGATCCGAGCGCTTGAGACGGATGGCCTCGTCACACACACACCCCGCGTCGGAGCGACTGTCAGAACGCTGGATTCAGCCGAAATCACCGAGCTTTATGAAATGCGTGGTGTGCTTGAGGGCACCGCCGCACGCTTTGCCGCACGCGCCGCTTACAAAAGCGAAACAGCAGAACTTGAGGCTATCAACTCCGAAATGCGCGGCGCCACTCGTGACGTCGAGCGTCTCTTTTTGCTAAACGCCCGGTTCCACGCGGTACTTCTGAACGCGGCCCGCAACCGGTTTCTGGTCAGCGCCATCAAGGCAATCCAGAAAACACTTTTGATCCTTGGGCCGTCAACGATGGAAGAATCTATGCGTGTCGAAAACGCCCTGGCCGAACATCAGGCGATCATCGACGCGCTGACCGAACATAACGAAGACAAAGCGGAAACCACCATGCGCATCCACATCGAAGCTGCCCATCGCGCCCGCCTCAAACAACTGCGAGGCTAAAAAATATGCGCGATCTGAGCAAAACGATCTGGGACGTGATCGTGGTGGGGGGCGGAAACGCAGGGCTTTGTGCCGCAATCGAGGCCGCAGAAACAGGCGCGCGCGTGCTGATCCTGGACAGCGCACCCAAAGCCTACCGCGGCGGTAATTCACGTCACACACGCAATTTTCGCTGCATGCATCGAGGACCACTTTCGGTTCTGACCGGGGCTTATGAGAAAGACGAATACTTCGACGACCTTATCCGTGTGACCAAAGGCAAGACCGACGAAACACTCGCGCGCATGACGATCGCCGCGTCAGAAGAATGCCTGCCTTGGATGGAAGCCCACGGCGTAGCATTCCAGAAATCTCTGTCCGGCACCCTATCGCTTAGCCGCACCAACGCTTTCTTTCTTGGCGGCGGCAAGGCGCTTGTGAACGCCTACTACAACACCGCCGAAGACCTTGGCGTCACCACCCGATACGAGGCCGAGGTCACGCATATCGTCGTCGAAGACGGCGCCTTTACCGGTTTGGACGCACTTATCGACGGCACGCCGTCCCGCATCGAGGGCCGCGCCGTCGTAATTGCTTCTGGCGGGTTTCAGGCTGATCTCGACTGGCTGGCGGATGCCTGGGGGTCGTCTGCGCGCAACTTCCTGATCCGCGGCACACCCTATAATCGCGGTGTTGTCCTGCGCGATATGCTGAATCAGGGCGCCGAAAGCGTGGGCGATCCGACGCAATGCCATGCGGTCGCAATCGACGGGCGCTCGCCCAAATTTGACGGCGGCATCGTCACGCGACTGGACTGCGTGCCGTTCTCGATCGTTGTGAACAAAGACGGTGATCGCTTTTATGACGAGGGCGAAGACGTTTGGCCCAAGCGCTACGCTATCTGGGGCCGCCTTGTCGCGGGGCAACCCGAACAGGTTGCCTTCTCTGTCATCGACGCCAAAAGCATCGACAAATTCATGCCCTCGGTCTATCCGCCCGAAACTGCAAATACGATTGACGGGCTTGCCCAAAAGCTTGGCATCTCCGGCACCAAACTGCGCGAAACGGTGGATGCTTTCAACGCGGCCTGCCGCCCCGGTAACTTCATGCCGACAGAACTCGACGGCCTTGCAACCGACGGCCTCACCCCGCCGAAAACCAACTGGGCACGTCCAATAACAGACCCCCCATTTTACGGCTATTCGCTGCGCCCGGGTGTCACCTTCACCTATCTTGGTCTGAAAGTAGACGAGACGGCCCGCGTTTCCGGCCCGGGAGGACCGCTTGCCAATGTCTGGGCCGCCGGGGAAATCATGGCCGGATCGATCCTTGGCGAAGGTTATCTCGCGGGCTTCGGCATGACCATTGGAACCGTCTTCGGACGCATTGCAGGGCAGGAGGCCGCCGCGCATGTCGCTTGATATCCCACAGACCCAAGACGCCACCAGTGAAGCCCGCCGGCAGATCGAGATTTGCAACGCCTGTCGCTATTGCGAGGGGTATTGTTCGGTCTTTCCAGCCATCACACGCGAGCGTGCCTTTGGGGACGGCGACATTACGCAACTGGCCAACCTCTGCCACAACTGCCGGGGCTGCTACTATGCGTGCCAATACACCGAACCGCATGAATTTGCGCTAAACTTGCCCGCCGCATTGGCGGAAGTGCGTGTCGAAAGTTGGGCGCGTTTTGCCTGGCCTGGGCGATTTGCGCGTGTTTTCCAGCAAAATGGCGTGGCTCTTGCCCTTGCCTTGGCCCTCAGTATTGCGGCTCTCTTTTGGGCCCTAACGGCGCTTCGACCAGAAAGCGGCCAGGGATTTTACGCCTTCCTGTCGCATGCCGCGATGGTTGCTATCTTTGTGCCCGCGTTTGTCTTCCCTTTTGCTGTCATTGCTATCGGCTTAAAGCGCTACTGGCGCGAGGCAGGTGGCACAGCGATCACGATGGCGCATCTGAAGTCTGCCTTCGGCGACGCCGCGCGTATGAAGAACCTCTCCGGCGGGGCGGCCGACGGCTGCAACTTTGAAAAGACAGACCGCTACTCCCACGCGCGCCGCCACGCCCACCACGCGGTGATGTATGGGTTCTTGCTGTGCCTCGCCTCAACCTCAAGCGGCACGGTCCTTCACTATGTGTTCGATATGCCCGCGCCATACGGACTTTTCAGCCTGCCAAAGCTGCTCGGGATCCCCGGCGGTTTCCTTTTGACCATCGGAGCCGCATCCCTTGCATGGCTCAAAATCAAGGCCGATCCTTCTCTCGGCGCACCATCCGTATGGGGCGGGGAAATGGCCTTCGTTTTCCTTCTCGGCGCAACCGGGGCCACGGGTCTCGCGCTTTACGGCGCAACAGGAACTGCTCTGGTCAGCCCGCTGCTGGCGCTGCACCTTGGAACCGTGCTGGCGTTCTTTCTGACGACGCCCTACTCGAAAATGGTGCATGGCTTTTATCGCCTTGCCGCCCTCGTGCGCGATGCGCAACTGAGGGGCTGAACCGGCGCTCAAGTCTCGTCGGCACTTCGCGAGCTGACCCCGAGCGCTTGCAGGTACGCTTGGGAAAACCAACGATGATCAGGCACACTGTCCGCCGGTAAAGCCACGCCAGAGCCGGACAAGACACGCTGCCAGTCTGCCGTCGCAGCCGCCATTCCATTCGGCAGACCAAGATCGGTCAGCATCTTTGCGACTTCATCCATTTCCGCTGCCCGGCGCTTGCCGTGAACAAGCGTTCGCTCAAAATTATAAGCCGCGCGCTCAGGCACATCGATCCAGGGATGCCCAGACTTCAGCGACGGAAACACCTCGTCCTCGACACCGGCAGCGGTTGCCGCAAGCGCGCATTCGGCCGTCAAAGCCTCCATGCCCTTAACCATAATCGAACGCACCATCTTGATCGACGAGGCCCGCCCGACCTGATCACCCATCACCCGGACATGCATCGGCAACCCTTGCAAAATCGGTGCCAATTCTGCGGCGTCTGGCCCCGAAATCAAACAGGGCACCAAATTGTGCTTGGGGTAAACCGGCGCCATCACGGCGACATCCAGATAGCGTCCGCCTTGCGCCCGCACGATCCCATTTGCGCGCAGCTTTGATTGTGGCGCGCAACTGTTGAGATCGCACCAGACCGCGCCGTCTTCCATAAACGCCGCGTAACCATCCGCTGCCGCCACAGCTTGGTCGGCCGTCACCGTGCAGAATATCAGGTCCGCACCGTCCAGCGCTTCTGTCGCGGTCCCGCACAACCTGACCCCCAACTCCTTGGCGCGAGATCGGATCTCCCCAGCGGTCTTGGGATCATCCGATTTGATGTCATAAGTGCGGATCGCCTCCACCATCGCGCCGCCCCACCCGGAAATGAAAGCCCCCGCAGCCTCGCCCAACCCAATAAAAGCTATCCGCATTGCCAACCCTGACTATTTATTTCCACGTCATACATGTGCTGCGATGAACGCCGCCGCTCGCGCATGCGCAAGCTTAGCCGCCTCTTCCAGGTAGGCCGCCGGGCGGTGCTCATTGGCAAAGGCGTGATCTGCGCCCGCATATGTGTGGACCTCCATTTCCGGGAAAAAAGTTCGGGCGGCGTTGAGCATCTCAGGTGGAACATGGGCGTCTTCGCTTCCCCAATGCCCCTGCACCGGTGCCTTCAATGGAGCAATCTGATAGGCATCCAGTCGCGTGCCGTAAAACGACACCGCACAGGCAATATCCAGAACCTGTGCCGCACGGATCGCAAGGCCACCGCCCCAGCAATAGCCGACTATGGCAACGCGTCCGCCCCTCGATTTCAACGCCTCAACAGCTGCACCAACGTCGATCATCGTCTGATCAAGACTTGAGGATAACATCAGGCTACGCCCACGGGGCGCCTCGTCAAAAGGGATGACCGCCCCTTTTTGGTGTCGGTCAAACAGCGCCGGAATGGCGACGTCATAGCCAAGCGCCGCATAACGATCGGCGACATCCTTTAGCTGGTCCGTCACACCGAAAATCTCTTGCAGGATCACGATCCCACCCTTGCGCGCGCTCTTCGCATCCACCATCCAGCACTCAAGCCGATGGCCATCCGCTGCCGTCAATTCGATCCTCATGTGTATTTCTCCCAATGCAGTCGCGCGCCAGATGCACACTCGGCAGGCCACAGATCACGTCTCATTCAACGGCCTCCTTGCCCTTCACCGCTTTATCCGTCGGGAATACCACGCCGTCCATCAAATTGCGCGCTGTTTGAAGCACTTCAGCCCGCACAATCGAGCCACCTTCAACGTGAACAACCACAGTCATCTCGCCCGCCAGATGCTCGACAGAAGGCGCCTTTGCGGCCCCCTTCGGGATGACCGCCAGATCACGCCCAACCGCCCCCGGCGTCAGACAAGCCGTTGCAACACTGACCCCGCCCAGAACACCAATCGTCTTGTGGCAACGATGTGGAATAGACGTCCGCGTCGAGATTGCACCGCCCCAATCGGTTTCCTTTGCCGCGCCAACTGGCATCCAACGAAAGGCCAGCAGCAATTTCTGCAGGTTCTGCGGGAGATCAGCCAGACAATCTAGCCGACGCGGCGCTGTTCATGATCAAATGCAAATGAAACCGCATCATCGAAATCAAGCTCGATCGTTTCTCCGACCCGTGTCCCATCCTGACCAAAAATACGCACCGTCAGCGGCTCTTTTTGATCCGTCGAAACCAAGAGATTCGTGTCCCCGCCCAGGCGTTCGACATGGATGACTGTCCCCTTGATGCGGCCCCCCGCCATGGGTCGCAAATGTTCGGGGCGGATGCCAAGCACTCCATTTTCGGGAATTGAAAGCGGAGCTTTTTTCAGAAAGTTCATCGCCGGTGATCCCAAAAAACCTGCAACAAACTGGTTCGCTGGATTGTTGTAAAGTTCCATCGGAGACCCCACCTGCTCGACCCGACCATCCCGCAGAACGACAATCTTGTCAGCAAGCGTCATCGCCTCGGTCTGATCGTGTGTCACATAGATCATCGTGGCACGAAGTGTGCGTTGCAGCTCGGCGATCTCAATGCGTGTGTTCATCCGCAACGCGGCATCCAGGTTCGAAAGTGGCTCGTCAAATAGGAATAATTTGGGTTCCCGCACAATCGCGCGCCCGATGGCCACACGTTGGCGTTGCCCACCTGAAAGGTCAGAAGGGCGGCGGTCGACGTAAGCGCCAAGATCAAGCATCTCGATGGCTTTATTGACCCTTTCTTCAATCACAGATTTCGGTTGTTTCTCTTGCTTCAAACCAAGGGACATGTTGTCGCGCACGCTAAGGTGCGGATAAAGCGCGTAAGATTGGAAGACCATTGCGATCCCGCGCTTGGCCGGCGGAACACTGTTGACCACGCTGCCGCAAATTTCGACAGTCCCGCTGCTTGCGTCTTCAAGTCCCGCTATCACGCGCAGCAACGTTGACTTACCACAGCCCGATGGGCCGACGAAAACCACGAACTCGCCGTCCTCCACAGTCAGGTTTATATCCTTCAGAACCTCTACCGAGCCAAAGGATTTGCAGACATCTGTGAGGGCCAGCGCGGTCATTGGGAAACTCCTAAGTCTACGGGTCGACCCGTGCGAATGCTCTCATCCGCTGCCAGACAAATGGCGAGGGATTGCACTGCATCGCTCATGTGCCGTGTCAGGTCGATGTTTTCTTTGATTGCCTTGATCATGAACGCTTGCTCCGCATCGCAAAGCGCTTGGTGACCCGGTTCATCGGGCATTTCGATCAGGTGGTCTCCGGTTGGGCGATGGACAAGCAACCCGCCAACCTTCGTATGGCCGTCGACGTCGTCCGACGCACCTTTGTTGCCGTCGGTGATGGACACGGACCCATTGGGCGACACGACATCCTTTACGAAAAAGGCGGTCTCGGACATCATCGGTCCCCAGCCTGCCTCGTACCATCCGACCGAACCGTCTTCGAACCAGACTTGCAGCTGCCCATAGTTATACATATCCGGCGCAATCTCATCTGAAAGACGCAGGCCCATGCCGCTGACGCGAACCGGTTTGGCGTCAGTAATCTGGCACATGACGTCGACGTAATGCACGCCGCAATCGACAAGCGGGCTGGTGGTTTGCATCAACGCCTTATGCGTTTCCCAAGTGGGGCCGTCCGACTGCTGATTAAGGTTCATGCGAAACACATACGGCCCCCCCAGATCGCGAGCCTCACTGATAAGTCGCTGCCAACTTGGGTGATGGCGCAGGATATAGCCGACGGCCAATTTGCGGTTCAGCCGCTGCGCTGTCGCAACAACATGCTCGGCGTCCGCAACGGTTGTCGCCAGTGGTTTTTCGATGAAAACGTCAGCACCCGCTTCCATGGCGGCAATCGCATAATCGGCGTGGCTGTCGGAATATGTTGCGATACAAACAAGATCAGCGTTCTGCGCCAGACCGTCTTCAAAGCGCGCAAAACGTGGATAGTCCGCAAGTTCTTCCGGCAAATCAACATCCGACCGGTTCACCAACCCAACGATCTCGGCCTCGGGGTGATAATGGTGTGCAAGCGCATGGCTGCGCCCCATATTTCCCAAGCCTGCAATGACAACTCTCATTTGACTGCTCCCGATGTGATGCCGCGGATCAACTGGCGTGAGAAGACAACGTAGAGCGCCATCACAGGCAGAATTGCCAAGGATAAGGCCGACAACACTGCATTCCAGTCCGTCACGAATTGACCGATGAACACCTGACTTCCAAGCGTCAGAGTTTTCACCTCTTCAGCGGGTGCAAGAATAAGCGGGAACCACAAATCGTTCCAAATCGGAATCATATTGAACACCGCCACTGTCGCCATGGCAGGACGCACCAGCGGCAAAACAAGGCGGAAGAATATACGGTATTCAGACAGCCCGTCGATGCGACCAGCGTTTTTCAGGTCGTCGCTAACTTGCCGCATAAATTCGGAAAGGATGAACACCGCCAGCGGTAGCCCTTGTGCCGTATAGACCAGGATAAGCGCCCAAAGCGTGTTCACAAGACCGGTCTGTACCATCATCTCCAGAATTGCGACGGTACCGATGCGGATTGGAATCATGATCCCCAAGGCCAGATACAGCCCCATGATCAGATTGCCCTTAAAGCGATACTCTGCCAACGCAAAGGCGGCCATGGATCCGAAAAGCAGAATGAAAAAAAGCGAGCCGACCGTGACAATCATCGAGTTCTGAAAGTAGAGGAAAAAATCTCCCTGCTTTAGCACCGTTTCATACCCAATAAGTGAGAAACTATCGGCATTCGGCAGCGCTAAGGGCTCGCGAAAGATCGCTTTTCGAGTCTTGAAGCTGTTAATAACGATCACAAAGACCGGAAACATTGCGATCAGCGTGTAGAGGATCAACGCGCCATGGGCGGCGAATGTGTTGAGGCGATTTTGGCGTGCAATGCTCATGTCAATCTCCTCAGAACTGATAGCGGCGCATGCGTGACTGGATACCGAAAAGGTATATGCACACGCCGATGAGAATGATGGCAAACATGGCGGACGCAATGGTCGACCCCATGTGCGGATCGCCAAGTTGCAGTTGGAACCCGAAGAACGTCCGGTACATGAAAGTCCCCAAGATATCGGTCGAGAAATCCGGACCGGCCAACGCGCCTTGGGCCGCATAGATCAGATCAAATGCGTTGAAATTGGCCACAAATGTCAGGATCGAGATGATTCCGATCGACGGTAGGATCAGCGGCAGTTTGATCTTCCAGAAAGCGGAAAGACCCGTGATGCCGTCGACCTCGGCGGCCTCAAGAATTTCGTCCGGGATGGACAACAAGGCGGCATAGATCAACATCATCGGGATACCCACGAACTGCCAGACTGACACCAACGACAAGGTCGTCAGGGCATAGGCCTCCTTGCCGAGCCATGGTGCATACAAAGACTTAAGACCCACTGCGTCCAACATGCCCGGCGCGATGCCCCAGATTGGCGACAGGATCAACTTCCATGCAAACCCCACAATGACGAAGGACAAGATGGTCGGAATAAAGATGGCCGAGCGATAGAAACTGGCAAAGCGCAATTTCGGTTGGCTTAAGATGGCGGCAAGCGCAATGCCGATCGGGTTCTGCACCAGCATATGGACGACGAAGAACCATAAATTGTTGCCAAGCGCATTCCAAAACTGTTCCGACCAGAAGGCGTTGCCAAACAGCGTGCGGAAATTTTGCAATCCGACATAAACCCGTTCCTGACCGACCTCAGTAAACAGCGACAACCGCAGCGTCGCAAACAGCGGGTAGATCATCACTGCCGTGTAGACCAGCACGGCAGGTGCCAGAAAAACCACGATATGCCATCTGAACTTTGGTTTCGCCTGATCCTTTGACATGAGACGTTCCTGCCGTTTGAGAGGGCGCTGAACAATGGCTCAGCGGCAAAAGTGTGGAATGTAGCGGGGCGCAGTGCGCGCCGGTGGCAAAGCCTCCGGCGCGCCGAGGATGTTTGGCTCCTAGACTTACTGCTGAGGCTCGTACCAGCTGGCCAGCCCTGCTTGCAGACGCTTGCCAGCATCTTCCGGGGATTCCTCGCCTTTGATCACGGCCACCGATGCGTTCCATGTGTCGTTCTCAAGATTTGGCGTTCCGCGTGACAGAACCTGGTAGGTAGACCGGATTGTGCTTTCGCATTCACCGCGCCAGGAGATGAACTCCTGAGCCAGCGGGTCTTCCAACGTGACCGGTGCGTCGGACAGCGGAAAGAAGCCCGGTAGCGCGTTGGCGAAGATCGTCGCAAACTCTGACGAGCCAACCCAGTTCAGGAAGACCGTTGCAGCTTCGGCATTTGGTGTGGCAGCATTCATGCCAATACCGATGTCGGTGTGATCCGAGATATAGCACGTGTCCCCGGCGTTCTGCACAGGCGGATAGAAGGCGCCCATCTCAAAATCAGCCAAGCCATTGAAGCCCGAGATTTCCCACGAACCGGTCGGATAAACCGCAGCCCGACCCAGCGTGAAGATGTTCTGGCTGTCCGGATAGGTTTGCGCCTCGAAACCATCGCCCAGATAGGCACCCCATTTCGCCAACTGGCGATAAGGTGCAACCCAAGCTTCGTCCGTCAATTTCTGGTCACCGGCCAAAAGCGCCAGACGGCCCTCTTCGCCTTTCCAGTAGTTTGGCCCGATGTTGTTGTAACCCATCGTCGCGGCTTCCCACTGGTCGTTCGTGCCCATAGCCATCGGGATGTAAGTGCCGTCTTCCTTGATCTTATCGAGGACCGCGAAGAACTCCGCTTCGGTTGTTGGCTCTTCAACGCCGACTTCAGCGAAAGCGTCCTTGTTGTAGATGAACCCATGGATCACTGACGCCATCGGCACGCAAAACTGAGTGGAGGCGTCATCCGTGCTCCAACCGGATTTTGATACCGCAGAAAAGCTCGCCATACCGTCAATGTCGCTGATATCGGCAAGATGGCCCGCTTCAAATAGTGCGAGTGATGCATCGAACGGGCGGCATGTGATAATGTCGCCTGCCGAACCGGCATCCAGCTTTGAGTTCAAAACAGCGTTGTACTCAGCCGGGGCCGACGGTGTGAAATTCAGCTTGATCCCGGGGTGTTCCGCTTCAAAGGCAGGGATGATTTTGTCCTGCCAGATGGCAAGGTCATCGTTGCGCCAGCTTTCAATCGTCAGCGTCACGTCTTGCGCCGTTGCCGTTCCGGCAATGAGCGTCGAGGCCAGCATGGCACCGATCAATTTGGACTTTTCCATAGTATTCTCCCTAATTAGACTTTTATGTCTTGGTTTGATTTTAGTGAATTGAAGCAGGGCTCAAGATGCCCGATATGCGCGGATAGCAGCGCTTTTGCGTCTTTCAGCGTCACGCCGGCAGCGACAAGAATTGCGGCCTTGGTGTCTCCACCAGACCGGTCCAGCGCCATTCTCGCCGCGGCTTCCGAAACATTGGAAATGCCCGCGATGATCCCGACCGCGCGATTGATCAGCTTGGTATTGTCCGCCACGACATTGACCATCTGACCCTGGTACACATGTCCCAGCGCAATCCCCATTAGCGAGGACATCAGGTTCAACGCCGCTTTCTGTGCGGTCCCTGCCCCCAAACGCGTCGATCCGGCGATAACTTCGGGAGGTGTTTGAAGACAAATCGGAATGTCAGCCAGTTCAAGCAATGGCGACCCCCGATTGCTAGCGATTGCAATGAGAACGCTACCCTTGGATTTCACAACCTCCGCAACAGCCAAAGCGAAAGGCGTCGTGCCACTGGCACTTAAGACAATAACAACATCACCCGCAGCAACCCCGCGCCCAATGACGTCGGCAGCTTCAGTGTCGTCTTCCGTATCGCCGGGCATGCGGCCATCTGCCGGGACGCCGCCTGCCATATGGATTTGGATTGTCTCAGCAGGAATCCCAAATGTGCCCGGCAATTCGCAGGCATCTGCAAGCGCCATCAACCCGGAACTTCCCGCTGCAGCATAAACAAGTGAGCCACCGGAGCGAATAGCCGCCGCCATCGCCTGGGCACCCCTCGCAATTTCGGGCGCAGCCTGGCCAATCGCTTCAACCGCCAACCGCTGTCCGCGCACAAAGAACGCCGCCGCCTGATCTGCAGAAAGCCGATCAATCGCCTCACCTTCGGGTAGCATTTCAGTGGTTGGAAGCAGCATTCGAATCTCCTTCCCTAATTTAATACCTTTTAAATACCTCTTGTCTACCATTTATTCAGCTTCCGTATTTTCCCCATAATACTAAGGCCAATAATGCGGAGATTCCGCCAAATAAGCCTATCTTTTCCAAAATAGGTATTATAAAGGTATCTTATGTTTGGCTCAGAGCACCCTATACTTATTGGCGTAGATGGCGGCGGCACCGGATGTCGTGTCGCCATTGGCACGCCTTCAGCGGGCGTACTTGCGCAAGCCGAAGGTGGGCGCGCCAACGCCTCATCTGACCCAGAACTTGCGGTCAAAAACATCATCTCCACCGTCCTTGCTGCTGCCAAAAAAGCGGGCGTCTCACCGGGCGCACTGCGAGATGCAGTGGCGCATTTGGGCCTAGCCGGTATCATGACGCCGGCGGACAGCCAGCGGATCGCATCCGCCCTCCCCTACAAAAGCGCTTCCGTCACAGACGATCGCCCCACTGCTGTCACCGGCGCGTTGGGTGATCAGGATGGGTTTCTCTTGTCTGTTGGCACAGGCACGATTGTCGCCGCCAGCAAGGACGGGCACTTCAGATACATCGGTGGCTGGGGCTTTCAAATCTCGGACCAAAGCTCTGGTGCATGGCTTGGACGCGCGGCACTCGAGCGCACAATCTTATGTCACGACGGCCTTGCCGCTCACACCGACCTTACCCGCGCCTTGATGGCCAAATTTGGCGACGATCCAAACGCGATCGTATCATTCAGCCTGTCGGCCAAACCGGGTGATTTTGGGTCTTTGGCCCCTCTTGTTGTCTCTGGTGCAGATGCGGGGGACACGTGGGGGCTATCGGTGATGAAAGACGGCGCCGACTATCTGTCGAAGGGCCTGTCGGTCTTGGGTTTTCTTCCCGGCGACACTCTGTGCCTCACCGGAGGCGTGGGACCACACTATGCGTCTTACCTGCCGCCAAAGGCCCTGACGGGGCGGATCGCGTCCCGTGGCAGCGCTTTGGACGGCGCCTTTCAACTTGCCAAGTCGCGCGCAGCCATTTCCCAGGGATGCCCGCAATGACCATCGTAGACTTCCTCGACCCCGGCAAATGGCTGCGCCCCAACGGCGGGCCGCGCTATGTGCAGCTGCGCCAGCGGCTCAGCGATGGAGTTGATCAGGGCGTTCTGAAAGCCGGCAACTCCCTGCCGCCCGAACGCGAGATCGCAACCATAACCGATCTGTCCCGCGTGACCGTGCGCAAAGCCATCCATGCGCTCGCCGAAGATGGCATTGTCATTCAAAAACAGGGCTCTGGGTCGTTTGTGGCCCCGGGCACGCCCCAGATCGAACAATCCCTGTCGCGCCTCACGTCCTTCAGCGAAGACATGTCGCGACGCGGCATGGCGTCGACCAGTGTCTGGCTTGAGCGCGGCGTTTTCATGGCGTCGCCCGACGAAGTCCTGGCCCTTGCGTTGTCCCCGGATGCCTCTGTATCGCGCATCGCGCGCCTCAGGACCGCCGACGGCAAGCCGATGGCGATTGAGCGTGCGTCGCTCTCGACCGAGATGCTGCCCAATCCGCTTTTGGTGGAAACGTCTCTATATGAAGTGCTTGGTCAGGCCGGTCTCAGACCCGTCCGCGCCCTGCAGAAAATCTCTGCCATCAATCTCGGAGACGGCAACGCCGCCCTCTTGGATGTCGAGCCGGGCAAGGCAGGCCTTCGCATTGAGCGTACCTCGTATCTCGCTGACGGGCGCACGGTGGAATTCACTCAATCTATATATCGCGGAGACGCCTACAACTTTGTGGCCGAACTTCGCCTTGCCAAAGAATAGGACGCCCTGATGACACAAACACAAATGCGGCGCGAGATTTTGGAAATACCAGTCGCCGTTGACCGGCTTCTGCAGGACGGCGGCGACGATATCCGCCGCGCCGCTGATGCCATCCGCGCCCAAGCGCCGGGCTTCATGGTCAGCGTGGCCCGTGGCTCATCCGACCACGTGGCGACCTATCTTAAATATGCCTCCGAGCTTCTCATGGGCACACCCATCGCCTCGATCGGACCCTCCATCGCGTCAATCTATAACCGGCAGCTAAACCTTAAAGGCAGCGTCTGCCTGTCCGTATCGCAATCCGGCAAAAGCCCCGACATCGTAGAAATGGCGCGCATGGCGCGCGCCGGTGGGGCTCTATCCATTGCAATGACCAACCATCCCGAAAGCCCGCTGGCGCAGGTTGCCGATCACACATTGAACCTGCACGCCGGACCGGAAATTAGCGTGGCCGCAACAAAGACCTTCGTGAATTCCGCCGTTGCAGGCATATGGCTATTGGCCGAGTGGGCCGAAAATGACGCCCTCCTTGCTGCCGTTCACGACCTTCCCGACAAACTCGAAAGCGCGGTTCTCTCCGACTGGCCCGAGGCCCGCGCAGCCCTAGAAGGGCGAAACTCGGTCTTCTGCCTTGGGCGCGGGCCGGCCTACGCTATCGCAAACGAGGCGGCCCTGAAATTCAAAGAAACGTGCCAAATCCACGCAGAATCCTACTCCTCGGCCGAAGTTCTGCACGGCCCAGTTTCTATCGTTGACCACGGCTTCCCAGTCATCGCCCTCGCCTCGCAGGACGAGGCCGAAAGCGCGCTTGCAGGCGTCGCCGACGAGATCGCAGCCAAAGGCGCGTCGGTGTTTGCCACGACCGACAAAGTTCAGTTGGCCAATGTGTTGCCCATCACGCGCACCGGTCATGCCCTTACGGATCCTATTGCCCTGATCGCCAGCTTTTACGCCATGGTCGAGCGAACCGCCGCCTCACGCGGCATCAACCCGGACGCACCCCGCCACCTGAAGAAAGTGACCGAAACGGTATGAACGGCCCCGTCAAAGCTTACATTGGTGCTCAAATCCACGATGGGCAAACGCTACACACCGATCAAGCGCTTGTGGTCAACGCAGACCGGTCCTTAAGCGTCCAATCCCGGCACGCATTATCAACGGATTGTCCGGTCGAAACCCTGAATGGCGGCTTGATCACACCCGGCTTTGTCGACTTGCAAGTCAACGGCGGCGGCGGTGTGATGTTCAACGATGACCAATCCGTGGCGACGCTGCGCACAATGGCCGAAGCCCACGCTAGGGCTGGCACGCAGGCCCTATTACCGACCTTGATCACAGACACTCCTGAACGCACCCGCGCCGCAATCGACGCCGTCGAACAGGCTATCGCGGAAAAAATTAGCGGGATTGTAGGCATCCATCTTGAAGGCCCCCATCTTTCCGTCGCGCGCAAAGGCGCACATGACCCGCACCTCATCCGTCCGATGAGCGATGAGGACCTCCGTCTCATGCTCTCGGCGGCCGAGCGACTGGCAAATGTCATGGTGACTCTCGCGCCCGAAAACGCAACGACCGCACAGATCAGGTCCCTGGCAGACGCAGGCATAGTCGTGTCTTTGGGCCACACTGATGCAGACGCCGCCACCTGCCACGCGGCCTTTGATGCCGGTGCGCGGTGCGTGACGCACTTATTTAACGCGATGAGCCAACTTGGAAACCGCGAACCTGGCTTAGTGGGCGCAACCCTTGTCCGTGACGACATCTACGCGGGCCTCATTGCCGATGGGGTACATGTCCACCCAGCCACAATGCGCATCGCCCTCTCGGCAAAACCGCAATCAGAGAGAATTTTTCTGGTCACAGACGCAATGGCGACGGCCGGTTCTTCGATCAAAAGCTTTCTGATCAATGGCCGTGAGGTGTTCCGCAAAAACCAGCGGCTCACGCTGGCTGACGGCACGCTTGCGGGCGCTGATCTTGAAATGCCGCGCGCTTTGTCAGTCATGATTGGTAGTGTCGGAGACGACATCGCACGCGCCGTTGCCCGCGCAACCGCTACACCCGCCACGCTTTTGCGCGAAGACAACGGACTGGGCCACCTTCGCGGGACGGCCCAAAGCGCCGTATATTTCAAGGACGGGTTGTCAAACCCCGTGGACTTTAAGGTGATCGGCACCCGAAAGGCCGGCTAGGTCGCAGCGCTATCGACTCCATGCGAACCAGTCTGTTTTGGGATGGCAGAATCGCTTCCTATGCCGACCATAGACCGCGTGACTCGACATACTCCGCAAACGGTTCCCGCCCCTCACCGCGTCCACGAATATCTTAGACCGCTGCCTGTGTGAGTTCTGCGCGATGCACTTAAGACGGCGGCGTCGCGACGCATTGAGCTTGTCCAGACACCAGCAATGACGCAAGCTAGCCGCTGCGAACGGGGATACTTAACTTTATGAAATACTTCGATGTTACTCGGCTCTTGTCGGGTGCCCTAGAGGCCTATGGCCAAAGGGGCACCGC
This sequence comes from uncultured Boseongicola sp., assembly GCA_905479635.1. Lineage (GTDB taxonomy): Bacteria > Pseudomonadota > Alphaproteobacteria > Rhodobacterales > Rhodobacteraceae > Boseongicola. The sequence goes on from CAJQNG010000144.1 coordinate 55,438, forward strand.
AACTGCTTTTGTCATACTTCTTCTGTCATCGGGACTGCCTGCAAGCGCGCAGTCGTTCTTTGCATCCAACGTGACCGACCCGGCCGCGGGCGTGGATCGGGGATCGACGTCAGGCATCCGCAAGCTGGACGCACCGACGGCCTTTCTCACTTTTGATACATATGGCTCAGAAGACATAGGCCCAAATATTCTGGGCCTAGGTTATGTCCAGCCTGACATGGCTTTTAGCGGCGACCAGCTTGATGTCGTTGGCGTCATCGCGGGTCCGTCCGCCGAGGACAGCCTGGAATTGCGCGCAGGCGGCATCGGTTATCGCTTCCCGGCTCTTGGTACGCGCACCGAAGGGATCGCCTACCTCTCGTATGCCAACATCGCGCTTGGCACCGAAGCCAATCTTGCGTTCGATGTATCGGGGACGCTTTCTATCGGTGCGGTTGGTATACGCCATACCGCCGAAAGGGAAAACGACGCGAAACTTACGTCGACCGCCGAAGTCATAGCACGGCGCGCCACGGGCACAGCGTTTGGGACGCAGGTGATTGACGAAGACCTGCGCCTTTTGCGTGTTTCGACCCTATACCAACAGGGCCTGCCAAATCTGTTTCAGCGTCGTTTCGCAGCCGCCGTCACAGTCGGTTTGGATGCGTTGGGCGCGTCCGAGACTTCCAATGGCCAGGCCTCGACTCCGGGCGCAACATCCGAGTATTTACGCGCATCCTTCAGCGCGGAAACCTCTATTCCCTTGTCCGAAATGTGGGTCGCCAACGCTGGCATCATCGGACAATGGAGCACGGACAGCCTCCCGGTCTCGCAACGCTGCGGCTATGGCACAAACTCCTATGCCCGAGGCTTTGATCAGACATATGTCCTTGGCGACCAATGCATCGGCACACGGGTCGAGATGGCCTATAACCTGCAAGCCCCGGAACGCACCGATACCGGCTTTCTGTTCACACAGGCCTATCTTGGCGTCGACATCGGGCGGCTTTGGAACAATGCAAACGATGTGGTGCCGTCGCGCACCGACCAATGGTCAAGCGGGTCCTTGGGCGTGCGAACCATCCAAGGCGATTTTGTCGGCGAGGCCGTCCTGACGCATATCTTCGACAAACCCACTGGCGTGGCACCGCAGGAACGTACCCGGTTCTGGGTTCGCGCAGGGTATCGGTTCTAACCAGCTCCTGCTTTCCGTTCGCCGGAAGAGCGCCGGCTTCCAGCGTATGAAAAGGCGGCGCAGTGACGAACAGGTCCGGCACACATTCACCAATCATGGGAGAATGGAAGACTAAGACAGTCCGAATATGCGATGGCCCTGCTCTTCAATGCGCCGCCACCTAAATGGCTCGCATGCAAATGTTGCAGGAATGTTTGAATTGTTTGTTTTTTTCGAAACCAAAACGGATTGCGGATCACGTCTTTTCAAATAGTCCGGAGATCGAGGCTTTGATCTCATTTGGCACCACGTCCGAACCGAAGCGGCGCACAAACAGGTTTATCGGAGTGCGAAGCGTATTTTCAGAGTGCTCGGGCTGCTCATAGAGACGGGCAGACACATAGTGCAGATGTTTCAAAACAGCGACAGCGCGCGGGCGACTTAAAACAAGTGCGACACCTCGGGCACGCAGCGACGGGCTCACCGGATCCGAAAACAACGGCTCAAAAAACACCGCAGCAAGGGGGCTCGCCTTGTAAAGTTCGCTCCGCACTGCTGCCAATTCGCGGCGTCGACCGGCAGCCATCAAGGCCTGGCAGAGCAATACCAGAACATAAATATGGTGCTGGGATCCTTTGATGCTCAGGTGTTTCGCCTGAGTAAGGCTTTCGATCGCCGCGTCTGTATCTCCTACAAACCCACGCAACTGACCCACGATCGATAGGGACGACGCGACTGACCGACACTTCGGCAAAGCGTCAGACGCCAGCTGCAAAGCCAGACTTTTGTATCCGCGGTCAACAAAGTACAAAAGTTTCGCGGCTATTATGGCCAACTCGGGACGCGATTGCGCATAATCCAGGGAACCAAGCACCAACTGCTCGATCTCGGCTTCGTCCACCGCGCAACTGTCTTCCCCTTTGTAGAACAGGTCGCGTCCACGCGTGACGTATTTGGTGTGAAGGTGCGTTGCATACATAAGCATAATCGAGGGATCGTCGGGATGTTCTGCACGCAAAGTCCGAAGGCGCAAATCGTTTTGCGGCCACGATATTTGAGCATTGTCAGCCTTGTTTCCAGCCTCGTGCATGGCGACGGGCAAAGGCACATGGTCTGTCCCGGTTTCTGTGTCCGCCTGCCACGCTTTTGCAAGTAATAAAGGCGCGATCCGCGCGGCATAAGCCTGTAAGGCAGCCCCGTTGCGCACAAACGGCGCAATATCAAATCGAGTGACATAGAGAATACGATTAGAATGCGCGGATTTCGCACTCACCACGCATTCCATTTTTCCACCATCGCGAAAAAAGGTAAGATGGACGGCCAACGAGTGACCGGCCACTGCCGATCCGCTGTCCAGCCCAAAGTCGGCCTTAACCACCACGTTTTGATCAGGCCCCAGCAGCCCGCGAAGCTGTTTGGCAAAGTGTTCGGCCACCACCTGATCAAAACCAGGGGCATCCGAAAGCAAATTTGTGCCTTGCACCGGGCCAACAATCAGAAAAACATCGCCAGGGTCCCGCGCAACCGGGCCAGTTTTCGCAACCCAAACGTATCCCTCACCGTAGCGTGTCGCGATAAAACGCGGCTCTTTCGGGTTGTCGCCAAGTTTGCGGCGGATCCGATTGATCAGAAAATCAATATTGCGGTCGTTCTTCTCCGAACCCGTCTCACTCACCGCATCAAGCAATTGGTTGCGCGTCAGCAAACGCCCCGCGCGCTCAGCCAAAGCACCAATCGCCCGCGATTCAGATCGCGTGAACGCAATGGAAGACCCATCAGGGCAATCCGCCTGCGAAAAATCTTGGTTAAAGCGGACATCCGAGTTTTTTGGATCAGAGTTCATCTATTTCTTCATTGCAATTTGAAACCAGATTCTAGCATTTAATCGAGATAATTCAATTGGTTCACACACACAAACCATCGGTAAATCAGTGCGGCATATGGCGCGCCTGACACTGCCGGTTCTTCGCCCCCTAAGCCAACCAAGTTGTAGAAAATAACGCTAAAGCGGCCAAAAGATCAGGATTGCAGGCATCGCAACCGCGACGACAAGCACCTCAAGAGGCAATCCCATGCGCCAATAGTCCCCAAAGCGATAGCCTCCGGGACCAAGGATGATTGTATTGTTCTTGTGCCCGATCGGCGTGAGAAACGCGCAAGACGCCGCAACTGCTACCGCCATAAGCCAGGCATCTGGATTGGTGCCCGTTGCCGTCGACAACCCGATA
>CAJQNG010000145.1 GCA_905479635.1 uncultured Boseongicola sp.
GTTCTGGCTGTGGCGTGCAGTCGATGAGCACGGCGCGGTTCTTGAGGAAATCCTGCGGAAGCGGCGCAACAAGGGTGCGGCGAAACGCCTGCTGATCGCGCTGATGAAGCGGTTTGGCTTTGTTCCCAAACAGATCGTCACAGACAAGCTCTGCTCCTACGGCGCTGCAAAGGCGGAAGTGGCGCCTGGCCTTGAGCACTGGTCACACAAGGGGCTCAACAATCGTGCCGACAACAGCCATCTGCCGTTTCGAAAGCGCAAGCGAACCATGCAGGGCCATCGATCACCCAGAGGTATGCAACGGTTTGTGTCCATGCACTCAGCTACACGGAATTGCTTCTCAGTCCCATCTAAACGCCGCCCAGCCCTGACCATCCGCTCCCATCGACTCGAGGCGCTCGATGCCTGGAATGTTGCCGCCGGTATCAGCTGAAAACGTTGGCACCGGGTGCTTGACGCAGGCCATTAGAGTTAACGTGACAAAACCATCCTTATTACTCTCTGCAGTTCGTTTCATTCGCCGTAGGGGACCCAGATGTTCTTGACCTGCGTAGCATGCCGAAGAAATTCGCGACCCTCGCCCTGATCCTCGTCAAACCAGTTCAAAGCTTTCCCGCCTAAAACCCATGTGCGTTTCAGATTGCCGATCGACGCTCGCTCAACTGCCTCGCCAGCTTGGTCACTCCCAAAATGCCACATCGCATCGACACCAGAGTGCTCGGAAAGAGCTTTCGTCAAGACATCGTGGTCGCCGGTTACGATGTTGACCACGCCACTCGGTAGATCCGATGTTTCAAATACCTGATACAAATCCGTTGCCGCGATTGGGTGGTCTAGCGAAGGCAATGCCACAACACAGTTTCCCATCGCTATTGCGGGGGCCACGAGGGAAACAAACGACAATAGTGGAGCTTCATTCGGACAAGCCATACCAATCACGCCGATGGGTTCATTCATGGCCAACGCCGCGCCGCGGATGGGCACTTGATGCACGGCGCCGTCATATTTGTCCGCCCACGCGGCGTAGCAGAACAGCCGATCGATACTTGCCAAGATTTCTTCTTGTTGCTTACCGGTGTTCATAGAGCCCAGTGTTGCGGCAAATTCCGGGGCCCGCGCAGACAAATTTTCTGCAATATAATAGAGAATTTGTGCCCGTGCATGCCCCGTAGTGGTCGCCCAACCAGCGGCGCTCCCCGCTGCTTCAACGGCATTTCGTATGTCTTTGCGGTTTCCTTCGCCAACTTGACCAATTTGCTCGCCTGACGCTGAGAAAATTAGGCGATCATATCCGCTGTCTGGCCGGATCTGCTTGCCGCCAATGTACAGTTTTCTTGTCCGGTCTATTGCGTTCAGCCCAGAACCGCGCTTGGTCGCCAATGGAGGTTTGGATGGTTTTGCTGCTGCAAGAGCCTTCAGGTAAGATGGCTTTAGGTATTCGAACATTCCTTCGCGTCCGCCTTCACGCCCATAGCCGCTTTCGCGGTAGCCACCAAATCCTGCGGCGGCATCAAACAAGTTTGTTGAGTTGACCCATACAATTCCAGCTTTGACCTTTGGGGCAACATCAAGCGCAAGATTGATATTCTCCGTCCACACGCTTGCGGCAAGCCCATAGCGAGTGTTGTTCGCAAGTTCGACAGCCTCGTCCGGCGTTCTGAACGTCATTGCGACCAAGACCGGACCAAATATCTCTTCCTGCACGATTTTCATGGCTGGTTCGGCTGACGACAACAATGTCGGCGGGTAAAAACACCCACCTTCAGGCATGGGGCCTACGGATTGATGAATCTCCGCGCCTTCTTCTATGCCAAGCCTGATCATTTCTACGATACGCGATCGTTGCACGGGATCAATAATCGCGCCCATGTCAATTGACTTGTCCAATGGGTTGCCGACGCGCAGCTTGTCCATTCGGGCTTTGATCTTGGTTAGCACAGGCTCAGCGATGCTTTCTTGCACCAGTAATCTTGATCCCGCGCAGCAGACCTGGCCTTGATTGAACCAAATTGCGTCTACTAGACCTTCAACCGCGCCATCGATATCGGCGTCGTCGAAAACAATGAAGGGTGACTTTCCGCCAAGCTCAAGCGTCAGCTTCTTGCCTTGCCCGGCGGTCTGCCTACGAATGGTGCGACCAACATCAGACGAGCCGGTAAAGGCAACTTTGTCGATTTTCCTGTGGCCGGAAATAAGAGCGCCCGTGTCACCAGCGCCAGTTATAATATTGACGACACCCCGCGGCAGCCCGACTTCCTGGCAAAGCTCTGCAAAGCAAAGTGCTGACAGCGGAGTATACTCCGCAGGTTTTAAAACAACTGTATTACCGGCCGCGAGTGCAGGTGCTACCTTCCACGCCAGCATTAACAAAGGAAAGTTCCAAGGGATGATTTGGCCTGCGACGCCGATGGCCTCGTAGTCCGGAAACTCTGACTTGAGCAGCCTGGCCCAACCCGCGTGGTAGTAGAAGTGCCGCGCGACAAGCGGAATATCGATGTCACGCGTTTCTCGGATCGGCTTCCCGTTGTCGAGAGTCTCCAGCACCGACAGTAGTCGGCTGTTCCTCTGAACCAGGCGAGCCAGAGCATACAAGAAGCGGGATCGTCCGGATCCGCCGAGACCTTCCCAATCCGGCTGCGCAGAAGTCGCAGCAGCAACGGCCAGATCCACGTCTCTCTTCGTACCTGAAGACACTTTTGCTAAGACTTGCGATGTTGCCGGATTGTGTGTCTCGAAGAGGTTTTTCGGCTTCGTGAATTCGCCATCTATGAAGTGGCCGAATTGGGAGCCACGTTGCTCAATCCACGCAAGGGCTTCGGCATCACTTTCAGGTGCGGGTCCATATTCCATCGACTTGAAGGCTTCCAAGACAGTCATATTTCCCTCGTTCATGCCAGTGCATGGCGGTTGCTGGACGAGTATGCGCCAGTCACATAGTGCTCCAATTGCCGTTCGGTATCGCCTAACAGGGAAGATGCACCAAAGCGAAAGAGCTTTGGTGAAAGCCATTCATCCCCCAACTCCTCTTTCAGCAAGATCAGATATGAGATGCTGTCTTTCGCTTTCGAGATCCCTCCAGCCGCCTTGTAGCCAATCCTATTCCCTGTAAGCGCGTAATAGTCGCGGATCGCGCGCAACATGACCAAAGTGACAGGTAGCGTGGCATTCACGCTTTCTTTGCCGGTCGACGTCTTTATGAAATCTGCGCCAGCCGCCATGCACACCCAGGAGGCGCGAGCAACGTTGGTGAGCGTACCCAGCTCTCCAGTTGCCAGAATTGCCTTTACATGTGCCCGACCACAAGCTTCTCGATAGTCTCGCATTTCGTGATAGAGCGAAGTCCAATCGGCGTTCAAAACATGCCTCCTGGAAATGACGATATCGATTTCGTCCGCACCGTCGGCGACAGAGTCTTCGATTTCCATCACCTTCAATCGGTGAGGTGACAGACCTGCCGGAAAGCCTGTTGAAACAGCCGCGACCGGAATTCCTGTGCCTTTGAGCGCATCAAGAGCAGTCGCGACCATTTCATGGTAGACGCAGACCGCACCGACACGCAATTTTAGGCTCGTAACGCCCAATTTCTCTTCGAGTTCACGAGAAATTGGTTGCTTAGCCTTGGCGCAAAGCCGTCGAACACGAGCTGGTGTATCGTCACCAGACAAGGTTGTGAGGTCCATGCAAGAGATTGCCTTTAAAAGCCAAGCTGCCTGATGCTCTTTCTTGACGGTCCGGCGGCCAGAAAGCGCCGTGCATCGACGCTCAACTGAACTTCGGTTTACGCGCAAGCTTCGGATAAATTCCACATTAAGACTTGTTCCATTGTTCCGTCGAACGCTGATTGCCTCGTCTTCTGTCAATTCGGCGATCACGTTGTTCATGTCGATGCCGCTTGCGGCTCACCAAGTCTATCTGCGATCTTCTTGGCTAAGACTTCGGGAGTAAGACCCATTTCAGCATAGACCTCCGGACCCGGGCCGGATATCCCAAAGCCCTGAATCCCATACATATTTTCCTCTGATCCAACATACCGCCCCCAGCCCATCGGTGACGCAGCCTCGATGGCAAATCGCGGCGCGTCGCCCAGTACAACATCCCTATAAGCCGCATCCTGGTTGTCAAAGCACTCCCAACACGGAAGCGAAACAACGGCAGCATCTACATTTTTCTGATCCAAAAGAGCTTTGGTTTGGAGGGCCAAACTGACTTCGGATCCTGTCGCGACTAGCGTCACGTCGCGTTTCGCTTTGGCTTCATGCAGCACATATCCGCCACGTCGCGATGGCATATCCGTTCGATGCGTAAGACGGGCCGACCCGACCGACTGTCGCGCCACCACCATTGCACTGGGTCCTTTATGCGATACCGCGTCATACCAGCATTCAAGCGCCTCCACGCCGTCCGCTGGACGATAAACTCGCAAGTTAGGAATTGCCCGCAGCGCGGCGAGGTGTTCGACGGGTTGGTGTGTCGGTCCATCCTCACCAACACCGATGGAATCATGGCTGAAAAGAAATACAACTTTGATGTCCATGATTGCAGCCAAGCGGATTGCCGGCCGGCTGTAGTCGCTAAATGTCAGATATGTTCCACCGTATGGAAGCAACCCACCGTGCAGCGCAATGCCGTTCATAGCGGCGGCCATGATGTGTTCCCGAATACCATAGCCGACGTGTTTGCCGGAGTAATTACCAGGGACCACGACTTGCATCCCTTCGGGCTTCGTCAGCACACTTCCAGTCAGATCTGCGGAACCCCCAATTAACTCAGGCATACTCTGTGCAAGGACCTGGGTCGCATAAAGGCTTCCCTTTCTGATCGGGGCGGCCGCGGCTTTGTCCACGGTTTCTGCAATAGCAGCGCGAACCCCGTCTTCCAGAGTCTCGGGAAGGACTCCATTGATGCGTCGACTGAATTCGTTTTTTAACGAGCTCTCACTATTCTCCAACCGTCTTTCCCAGTCGGCGCGGATCTGCGATCCTCGCTTCCCAGCAATAGACCATTTTTCTCTGATGCTTGCAGGAACAGTGAAGGGAGGATGGTGCCATTTTAGGTTCTTGCGAAGCCCTTCGACTTCCTTAGAGCCCAGAGGCGAGCCATGAACGACTGCTTTGCCCTCTTTCGTTGGCGCGCCAAACCCAATACGCGTTCGCGCAATAATTACGGTTGGCCGATCTGCTCGTTTGGCGTCTTCCATCGCAGCATCGATGTCTTTGTGATCGTGGCCATCAGTAAATAAGACATTCCAGTTTGCCGCCGCGAACCTGGCCGCATGGTCCTCAGAGGTGCTGACGCTTGTGGCGCCGTCAATTGTCGTTCTGTTGTCGTCAAAAACAAGCGTAAGCTTTGAAAGCTTCAAATGACCGGCAAGGCTAATTGCTTCTTGGCCGACGCCCTCCATAAGGCAACCGTCTCCGCAAAATACCCAAGTTCTGTGGTCAACGATTCCATCGCCGAACTCGGAGTTTAAGAGTCGTTCAGCAAGCGCAAATCCAACCGAATTCGCCAATCCCTGTCCAAGCGGTCCTGTTGTCGTCTCAATGCCCGGCAAGTATCCAAACTCAGGATGGCCAGCTGCTCTTGAATGGAGTTGGCGAAACCGTTTCAACTCTTCGATCGTAGCACCTTCATAACCCAGCATATGAAGCAAAGAGTATTGAAGCATTGAGCCGTGCCCATTCGACAGAATGAACCTATCGCGGTCCGGCCAATTGGGATGACTGGCGTCGAACTTAAGATGGCGCGTGAACAATACAGTAGCAACGTCAGCCATACCCAGAGGCATTCCGGGATGACCTGAATTTGCCCTTTCAACCGCGTCAACAGAAAGAAATCGCAAGGCATTCGACATTTCTGAGATTGTCGTCAGCTGTGATTTGGATTGTCCCGTCACTGTGCACACCTGTCAGTTCTATTCGCTGATTCCATGGAAAATCCGCATAGGAACCACCATAGCATTTTGTATATTATTTGCAATAATATTTAATTAATGCAAATAATTGCATTTTACTGACGATATTGAAGGTCGAACGAGATACTCGAAAAACCGCTTCCATGCGAAAGTCAGTCACTTTTTGACTTCTGGTAGCGCTTTTTTTCTGAGGTTTTTACCGACGTCGATGAGCAACGATGAAGATATCTACGGCTGCTGAACTGGATCTTTAGTCTGTTCGTGTTTCAGTTCGCAAGAAGCGCCTCTGCGGCGGCTGAATCTGTTCCGAGCACACTGATCAATCCGCCGCGGATAGCCGCCATGATTGCGCGGGTTTTATCATTTCCGATCGCGACACCGAATTTAACTGGGACCGCTGCAAGCTGCTTGAGCGATATCGAAATTGTTCGTGAATCGATATCAGTTGGCGTCACTTCTCCGTTTATGTCAAAAAAACGGGCGCAGATCGTGCCCACTGCATTGTTCTCAACGATATCTTCCAAGAGCTCGCTCGAAAAATGACCGTGCTGAAAAGTAGATGACCCGGGGGTCGTCGATCCAATCCCAATCAGAGCAATGGTTGTTTTTTCGACCAACGAAAAGACTTCCCTATGTGCCTTGGTGCTTCTGAATGCGGCTGCAATCTCACTACTTTCGACAACGGCCGGGACCGGCAAGACCCAGGCGTCACCCCCAATTCTTGACGCGAAGCTTCGACATATTTGGCCAGTTTGCCCAGGTTCCTCGGGCCTGCCCACGCCACCAATCAATGTCACGACGTTGATGTCTGAGGCCCGCGATCTTCGCATATTATCTGCGACTGCTGCCACAGTCTCTCCATTTGAGACTCCAACGATGGCTCCGTCTTTGAGAAACTCACCCAACGCAATTCCAGAGGTTTTGCCGAGCAAAGCCAAAGTATCGTTCTTGTTTTTTTGGCTCGAAACTACGATCGCTGAATCCAAATTGAACTTTCGGGCCAGCTGTCGCTCAAGTTCAAAATTTCTCGAAGCCTGGGCAGCTACTCGAATTTCAACAATCCCGAGCTCCATGGCCTGCTTAAGGTGGCGACTAATAGTAGCGACTGATACACCCATTTCGGACGCAATCTCGCTCTGCGATAAGCCATCCTCATACCGTAGTCTGGCAATTTGCAGCATTGTCTGTTCGCCGCGGTGGGGCCTTGACATCTAATCACTTGCCTTTGTTTTGCGCCGCTATCTGGCGGAACTTTCATACGAGAAAATAGTGTAAAGAATTTCGTTAAGCGAGGGTTATTGTTAGGTATTTGCGTAATTGTCAGCGAGGTCAGTCCGATCTGGTCGAAACCGGACAGTCAGGCACGCCCATTTCCAAAATCCACTCGGAGAGCCCTATACAAGTTTCGGAAGTCCTTAAGTCGCCCCTCGTACTTCTTTTGCAAGTTAAGGTCGGGTTCAAACGTTCTAAGGACTGGCAAACGCGTTATGATGGACTCCGCTGTTCCGTGATTAACCGATATACGTGCCAATCGCGCTGCACCAAGGGCGGGTCCAAGTTCCGCGCCAGAGTGTTTTACGATCGTGATATTCAGAACTGACGCAATCAAATCGGCTAAAAAGGGTGACTTAGACCCGCCGCCAATCAGCACCAATTCTTTGGGTTGCTCAGCGCCCTGGGCAAGTGCCTCAAGGCCATCCGCCAACGAAAACGCTAAGCTTTCGATGAATGCGAGCGCGATATCTTCTGTTGTACTCGAATGCGTCAGACCAATGACCGCCCCCTTTATTTTGCTGTCATTGTGTGGTGTCCGCTCACCTGAAAAATATGGAAGGGCGAGAAGCTCACCTGGCCCATCGAAGCGACTTTCAACCGAGGAAATCATCGAGCTGACGTCGACAATGCCGGTCCATCTTGAGAGAGCGTCCAGAACACTCGTCCCATTGAGCAACGCCGCCATGTGAAACCAGGTGTTCGGAAGCGCATGACAGAAGGTATGGACGAGTTTTTCAGTATGCGGCCGGAAGCTAGAGGAGGGCACTACCACCTGCGCTGATGTTCCCAATGAAACAAGTCCGTGCCTGCTATCGATGATCCCCATTCCAATGCACCCGGCGGCCACGTCTCCTGCACCAGCGGCAATGACCACTCCTCCGGGCAGACCCCACCTTTTGGCCAATTCAGAATCCAATACACCAGTTGGTTGAGCAGACTCGTGAATTTCCGGCAGAATCAAATTCTCGGCTTGGCAAGCTTGAATTGCCTGATGAGACCATGTTCTGCGCTTTTGATCCAACAGCCATGAACCTGCGGCGTCCGATACATCGGTTGATCGGTTCCCGCACAATTTAAATCGCACATAGTCCTTAGGGAAAAGTAGGTAACACGCTCGCTCCAAAGACTGCGGATCGTTCCGAGAAAGCCAAAGCAATTTCGGACCCGTGAAACCGGGCATGGCTTTTACGCCAACAATGTCGTCAAGTTCCCGGTGAGTTTCGTTTAGGTCAGCGGCCTCTGCCGCGGCCCGACTATCATTCCACAGCATTGCGGGTCGAACGGGCGCATTATTTCTGTCCAGCAATACGACACCGTGCATTTGGCCTGCTAATCCAATGCTCGCAACTTGTGCCATTTGATCGCGATGTCTAAAGGCGAGTTCGTCCAGTCCGGCAGCCACGCATCGAAACCAGTCTTCAGGAACCTGCTCCGCCCACCCCGGCATCGGCCGACTAGTGGCGAAAGCGTGCTCTGTCGATGCAACAATATCCTGATAATGATCGACCAAAGCGATTTTGACAGCGGAAGTTCCGAGATCGATACCGATGTACATGCTTTAACTCCGACTTTCGGAAAGACAGATCCGTACCAGGCTGGATTGCCCCAATTTCCCTAAGCCAATTCTCGCAAAACACGCACAACCATGTCTGGAGTCACAGGCATCGGCTCATTATGGATAATATCACCGTCTCTGCATGCTCTCAACGCGACCTGATGGAGTTTGTCATGAGTTGCACTCGGAATCCCGATCTGGCGCAGAGTTGTAGGCAGCCCGATTTTTTCCATGAATGACTTGTATTTATTGAACGTTCGACTTTCCACTTCCTGAAGCAGCAGTTCGCCCAAAATACCAATTGCGACCTTTTCGCCGTGCAAACTTGAGTGAGTTTCCTCAAGTTCACACAGGCCGTCCTGAATCCCATGCGCAGCCGCGACGCCGCAAGACTCAAACCCCAAACCGCTCAGTAAGATATTTGCCTCGACAACCCTCTCCGTCGCAACCCCGCACGCGCCCTCACGGCATTCAGCCATCGCGCGCGCTCCGAACTCGAACAAAGTGTCTTCGCATAATCGCGCGATTGCAAAAGCCAGTTCCAGCCCCTGAAAGCCAAAGGTGTTATCTGCTCCGGAAGCCCTACAGGCATTCGCCTCTATGCAGGTTGCCAGGCCATCACCGATGCCTGCGGCCATGAATCGTGCCGGTGCGGCAGAAATAATGTTGGTGTCCGCAATAACCACATCTGGATTCCGCGCCAGATGCATAGCTCGATCGAGCGACCCGTCTTCATTATATATGATTGCCAGTGCACTACAGGGTGCGTCCGATGCAGCAATGGTCGGTACAACCATGCAGGGTAAATTCAAACCGTTGGCTACGGCCTTGGACGTATCGAGTGCTTTGCCACCTCCCAGTCCAATAATGCAGTCACTGCGATATTTACTGGCGTGTCCTTCGAGTGAGGCGATTTCCGTCATCGTACAATTGCCGCCATGGGTAACAATTGAGAGCTCGGACTGGTTTCCAAATGCAGATTGGATTTTTTGCCTCAAAGCTTCGGCGATCCCTCGATCCAAAATGCAAAATGCCCGTGAACCAAAGCGTTTGGCTTCCGCACCCAATAAGCGAATTGCACCCGGCCCCTGTATATACTTTCCTGGAAATCGCACTGCGCGCAGTGGTAGGTGGCCAAGGGCTGTTTCACCAACAGACATAGCCGCCATCCACACTGACGATAGAGCCCGTCATCAGACTAGCGGCATCGCTAGACAGAAACGCCACTACCGAAGCGACTTCGTCGGGGTTTCCCATTCTATTCATCGGCGTGCCGTCGAGCCATGCTCCGTACATTTCCGCGTCGTTCTTGACTAAAGAATTTAATTCGGTGTCGATGTAAGTGGGTGCCACCGCATTTACTCTGACGCCGCGCGGTGCCCACTCAGCTGCAAGAGACCTCGTTAGGTGATGAACTGCAGCCTTGGACGCGTTGTAGTGCGCCTGGCCTTGGGGTTTGTTTACGATAAACCCGGACATCGAGCCGATATTCACGATTGATCCGCTCCCAGCCTTCAGCATTGAAGCGCCAAATGTTCGGCACATCCAATATGTCCCGTTAAGGTTGACGTCTAAAACTTTTAGCCAGCGCTCATCGGACATCTCTTCTGCATCAATGTTGCTGAGTGCAATTCCGGCGCAATTAACGAGAATTCCTACGGGACCATGGTCGGCTAAAACACTATCATGCGCTGACTGAACCGCAGCCGAATCCGTTATTTCCAGGGTCAAACCGACCGCTGAGTGCCCGTCTTTCGTTAATTTTTGAACAAGATCATCCACGCGTTCTTCGTCTAGGTCCGATACGATAACTTTGGCGCCGAATTGGCAAAGCGCCTCAACGATAGAGGCACCAATGCCACCGGTTGCGCCGGTGATGAACGCGGTCTTGCCTGTTAGGTCCAGCTTCTTGCGGTAGTTCACGGTTCGATCCTGTGACAGTTCAATATATGAAAATGGAGACGGAGCGGGAGGAGCTCCGCCTCCAATCAACCTAGAACACCGATTCAGGGTTGTAATATTCATCTATGTTTTCGCTGCTGATAACTGCAGGCTCGGTAACATAGTGTTTCGGAAAATCAGCAGGCAACTCTCCCCGTGAGTGCTCCAGTCCGAATTTCACGGCCAGCCGCGCAAGCACGTCCGGATCGTTCAAGCCGGTTGCGCCATACTCACCAGCTACGATCAGCTCATATGCCTCCCGCTGACCATCTGCGGCCGCCAGAAGCAAGATATCATCACGACCCGCAGCTTTTACTGCGATGTGTGCGCCGAGAACCATGCTGTCGTTTTCACCATAGACGACGTTTATCTCAGGATGAGCCGTCAGAAGATCCTCCATCGCGGTCAAGCCACCTTCTTGAGACCAGCCGCCCCAGCCCTGAGCGACGATGTTAACTGTTGCTTTGCCGTAGTTGATCAATTGGCCTTCTACGAGACCCCAGATCACGCCCATGCGACGGTCTTCGCCGCCCGTATTACCCTTATTCCCGGAGAGAACAGCGATGTTTGCCGGTTCACCACCAAGCTCTTTTGCCAGCCAGTGGCCAACAAGCTTTCCGTTTCCAACGTTTGGAGAATTAATCAGTGTAACGTAATTCGCGTCCATGCTCAGACTGGTGTCCAGAGCAATAACAGTGACGCCTGCCGCGACAGCGTTGTTAACCGCCGGCACGATGCCTTCCACATCTGTCGCGTTAACAATCAGGACATCCACGCCTTGTGCCACATAATCTTCGATGTCCGAGATTTGCTTGAGCATATCGCGCTGTGCGTCTGAAGTAATGACTTTGCAGCCAAGTTTCCCGGCCTCATCAATTACTGCTGCATCCATTGCCGCAAAATAAGGAGCGTTTAGTGTCGGCATCGTTAGCGCCACCGTACAATCCTGAGCACTCGCAACTGAAGCGAAAGCAACACTGGATGTCAGCGCAGCTAAAACTCTGGGTAAGTTCTTCATCTCTTGATCCTTTCAAAGGTGTGTTTTTCGACTTGGGGTCCTATCGCAGAAAATCCTCGCATCGATGAACTGCAGGGCAATTGCATCGACGCCAAAAGAGACAGATCCGTTTTGAAGCCATCCTCCCGCCAACGAATATGTGTCAGCACCCCTCCTTGCGACCAACGACCGCATAGAATCGGCTCGTCCTGTGTCAGTCCCTAAAAGATATAGTTGTTGTCATTTTTTTGCAATAATCTTTTTTAAATGCAAGAACTTGCAATATTGAATTGCTTTAGACTGGAGCAGAAAAGGAGCGGCCAGCGGCAGCTGGCTGTTCCTTATTGATCTGTATGCCACCAGCTGTGCATCACAGTCAGTTCTTGACTCTTGTGACTTCAAAATGGAGCAGCATTGCCACCGCGATGATAATGCCCACCCAGACCTGTTGGTGGTATCCAGGAGGCATCGTCAACTTGCGGGGCTTGTTCTGAAATCGTCCCGACCGATATGACAAAGGCCGAACATTCCGGCGCCCTCAAAGGCCACCGTTTCCCGCCTGAGATCATTGCATATGCGGTCTGGTCCTATTTTCGGTTTCCCTTGAGCCTACGCGATGTCGAGGATTTACTTGCGGCGCGCGGCATCATCGTGAGCTATGAGACGATCCGGAAGTGGGTTCGCAAATTTGGGTACAAAGTATGCCGCTTCCATCCAGCGGGACCGGCCTGCGTCGTCTGAAAAATGGCACCTTGATGACGTGGTCATTCCTATCCGCGGGCGCAAATTCCGGCTTTGGCGCGCGATCGACAGCAATGGCCCCTCTCATCGCTGCAAGCAGCGACTGTCGGGCAACGGACGTTTTCGATATTCTGGTTCAATCTCGGCGCAACACTCGCGCAGCGAAACGCTTTTTTGCGCAAGCTATTCAAGCAATACAGGCGGCCGCGCGTTGTGATCACGGACAAGCTCGGCAGCTATAGTGCGGCTTTGAAAAGCCTCGCGCCCGCCATCAGTTTCGGCAGCCGGACCAGATTGTAGGCCGCGACAGCGAACAGTTCCCCCGATCTGCGGTCCGAGCCTTCGCGGCGCAATAGCGAGGCGGCGCTCAATATCATCTTCACAGCCATCCCTTGGATTTGAACACGGTCAGATCAACACCGGGCGGCGCATACCATCCGCCAGCAGTGTATCTGGCGCCGAGCTTTTGCGCGATATCCTTGTTGCCATAAGGAATTCGCAGTGGCGTGTTTGCTGCGGCATCCCGCTGCTCGGAAGCCGACGGACTCCTCGCATCCACCAAAGCGGCGGTTGTCTTGGGTCTTTCCGCCCGCTTCGTTGACTTAGCGGATTTTGTCGCTGTTGGTTTAGTATTCTTCTCGCCGCTTTTGCGGCGGTCATTGCCAGGCTTTGCGCTTTGGTTCTTGTCAATCCAGACGGACATAGCGGAAGAGCTTGTCCTGGCCTCGTCGGGTATCGCAACACCTTTTTCTCGCGAGATACTCTCGGCGAATTTTGATTGTGCTGGACTTACCGGTCTTACTCCAGCACCTCCCATCGTTTTCCCATCAACGCCCTCAGCTTTCTTGGGGGCGTGTTTCTCGAGGAACCCGCGGCAGACAGATCCCGATTTTGTGTAACCGGCTGGAGGCTTGATGCCCTTCTGGCGAGCTATGCTGTCGGCGAAACGCTTCATTGCGGGTGTTGGTGGCCGTCCACCGCCCGCGCCGTCGGATGCAAAGCCGAGCAAAGGCGAGACACCGCCCGGCGGGCCTTCCACGAGCTTGCCGATAATTCGCTGGGCGACGTCACAAACGGCATCGATGGCACCAATCATCTCCTGCTTGCCAACGACGACATCGTCGAGCAGACACTCGAGTTGCGCCGTCACGCCAGGGTCGACCAAGGCCGGGTCGGCCTCTTGGAGAACGCCAAACAACTTCAACCCGGTTGTGGTGGGTACGATGTTCTTGCCCTGGAGCATCAGAAAATCCTGCCGTTTCAACCCACCGATGACCTCGGCGCGGGTCGCCGGCGTACCGATGCCCTTGGCTTCCTTCAGCCTGTCGCGCAGAACCTCGTCATCGACAAAGCGCCAGGCCTGCTGCATCGCTTCGATCAGAGTGCCTTCATTATAGCGCGGCGGTGGTCGGGTTTCCTTGTCCTCGACGGCCGCATTCCGCAATCGCGTGGTCTCGCCGTTTCGCATCTGAGGAAGTAACTGCGAGTCGTCGCCCCTTTCGTCGGCCGGTTTCCATTCCGGGAATGCCGCGCGCCAACCGAGATCAATGGGTTGGCGGCCGGTCGCCTTGAAAGGAAAGCCGACCACATCGAGCGTTGCAGTTGTCTGACAATAGCGGAAATTCGGCATGATGGCGGCCAGGTACGCCCGCGCGATCACGTCAAACAGTTTTTTTTCGTCGCCCGAAAGGCGCGGCCAGACTTCTCGCAAGCCCTCGATGGTGTTGACGTTAGGGATGACCGCGTGGTGGCTGGCCCCCTCCAATCCCTTGTCGTGGAAAGTGCCGCTCTTACCCTTGCGGATGATCGGCTGCGCTGGCACGGGGATCGCGCTGAACGATTGCCCCGCTTGCAGCCCGGCGACGATCCGCGGCACGTCCCCGATCAAGCTCTCGGGAAGGTAGCGCACTTCCGCACGAGGATAGGTAATGATCTTCTTGCCCTGGCCGTCATAGAGTTCCTGAGCGATCTCGAGAGTCTTTGCCGCGGCCCAGCCGAAGCGCGAGGCACAGAGTTTCTGGAGTGACGGCAGATCGTGCAGTTTCGGCGGTTGTTGGCGCTTGTCCTCGACACGCACGCCGAGCGGTCCCTCGAATTTACGGGCCGCCACGACCACGGTCTCGGCAACCTCGCGTTCAAGAATGCGTTCCCGTGGTGCATGTCGCATCTTGAATTCACCGCCCTCGACCATGGCCGTGGCGGCAATCTCGAAATAGGTGACGGGAATGAAATCGCGAACTTCCAGTTCGCGCTTGCAGACGATCGCCAGCGTCGGGGTTTTCACACGCCCAACCCCGATGACGCCCCGGGCGCCCTTGCCAAGGATGACGGTCGCAGTGCGGGTCAGTGACAAATTGTAAATCTGATCGGCCTGGCGACGTGCGACCGCAGCTGCGTAAAGCCGGGCGTATTCTGAATTAGGTTCGGCACGATCGAATGACTGGCGAATGGTCTGAGCGTCCTGGGCTGTAAACAGCACACGCATAACCTGGCCTCGATAATTGTAATGCTCAAGAATCTCTTGGCCGATGAGTTGCCCCTCACGATCGCAATCGGTGGCGAGCCAGACCCGCTTGGCCGAGCGTAGTGCCTCGCGAATGGCTTTGAGTTTGGCCGCTTTGTTGCCGCCTTTTGCCGGCTGTGTGCCATAGAGTTCCTGAGGGCGCAGCAGGACAGGGGACCAGCGCTTCCACTCTGGCGCCACATCCTCTGGTTCGAGCAAGTCGAACAAATGCCCCTCGGCGGGCAGAACCATGCCGTAGCGAGACCCAATGGCGGCGCGAACGTCCTTCGCCTGGCTGGTTTTCTCGGTGATGACGATCTGGTCTGCCATGACGAGCCCGTTCAGAATAATGAATTCAACAACTGAGAACGTAAAGTGAACATCTATTATTCGCAACCCAACTTTTGACTGGTTTACACAAATCGGCAATCCACGACCCCAAAAACAAGGAGGCCTTGGACTGCAGACAAGCTGCGCAAGTTTATTGACTTGCGTTGGTGCTGTCAGACGAATGCGAACTCGTCTCAGTTTTCCAGTCGGGTTTAATTCAGGTCGCGCCCAACTGACGCCGCTCAGCGAGAGCGGCGCCGCGGTTGAGCTTGAAATTGCAGCGTGAGTGAAGGTGACGTTCCTGGTTGGAATGGTTGTGAGCTTACGAATGAACGGCGACGAATTTCTGTGGGGTTTGCATCTTTCTGAGGCGCGACATTGCTCGTTCTCGTCGGCGAAACGGAAGATGAGAATTCTCAGCCCGGTTATTCAGCCAGCGTCCGGTTTCTTGGCGATCTGCGTTGCCGATGACCTTCATCGCGGCGCCGTAAGACCGCAGTAGATCAGTCACGATGACATGTGGTGGCCCAAAGCGCTTCATTGTTTTCCTGAAGGAATTTCAACGCCGCTTTGCGGTCGCGGCGCTTGGTGACATAGCTTTCCAGAATTTCACCTTCGTGATCTACAGCCCGCCACAAGTAGCGCGTTTCTCCGTTGATCTTCACGAAAACCTCGTCCAGATGCCATTGCCAATTTGAATGTGTGCGAAGTTGCTGAACCCGCTTCCTTCGGATCTCCACGGCAAACAATGGCCCAAACCGGTTCCACCAGAAACGGACCGTTTCATGGCTGATATCGATCCCGCGTTCGTGCAGCAGATCCTCCACATTCCGGAGTGACAGGGGGGTACCGAACGTAAAGCATCACCGCCAGGAGGATGATGTCGGGAGACGTTTTGAAGTACTTGAATGGGTCGCGTTTTGTCATCCGGCGACGCTAGGTGTGCCACTTACACACTTCAACCAAGCTTCCTCTGACAGTGCCCGCGCGGCCGCCCGTATTGCTTGAATAGCTTGCGCAAAAAAGCGTTTCGCTGCGCGAGTGTTGCGCTGAGATTGAACCAGAATATCGAGAACGTCCGTTGCCCGGCAGTCGCTGCTTGCAGCGATGAGAGGGGCTATTGCTGTTGATCGCACGCCAAAGCCAGAATTTGCGCCCGCGGATAGGAATGACCACTTCATCAAGGTGCCATTTATCAGACGGTGCAGGCCGGTCCCGCCGGATGGAAGCGGCACACTTTGTCCCAAATTTGCGAACCCACTTCCGGATCGTCTCATAGCTCACGATGATGCCGCGCGCCGCAAGTAGATCCTCGACATCGCGTAGGCTCAAGGGAAACCGAAAATAAGACCAGACCGCATATGCAATGATCTCAGGCGGGAAACGGTGGCCTTTGAGGGCGCCGGAATGTTTGGCTTTTGTCATGTCGGTCGGTACGATTTCAGAACAAGCCCCGCAAGTTGACGATGCCGTCTGAGCCAGTCGAACGCGACTGTCGCGTCTCTACCTGATGAGAAAAGAGGTCGCCTTGTGCCAACACTGATCAAGCCTTGGGTAACTGCAGCCTTGCCTGAGCGCCGACCCGTCCGATGCATTCAATCTGGTTCTGCTCGCAGATCTATCCGATCTCGTCGCAGGGCCGCGGATTACAATCACGATCTTTCAGACCACCGCAGGTCATAACCGTTGACGGCACCGCAAAAACAGGACTATCGCCGACCACGCCGCGGCGCACCATAGGTCGAATTCAGGAGGCACCTCCAGTCTCGATCTTGAGCTGATGTCCACAATGCTTGCAGTGTACCGCGTCAGTTTCGTGCCGGTTGAGGCCGCACTCCGAACATTTGTAACGCAGCTTGTTGGGCCGGAAAACGGTCTGAGCCAGACGCAAGAACAATGCGACACCGGCGACCATGATGACCACTGCCAAGAGCCGTCCTATGGGGCCGGTCAGGACGATATCGCCAAAGCCGGTGGTCGTCAGAGCGGACACGGTGAAGTAGAGCGCATCTACATAGCCCACGATGTCTGGGTTATGATCAGCCCTCAGCACAAAAACGAGGGTACTCATGAAGAAGATGAAGACGCCAAGATTGACTGAACTTACGATGACATCCTCATTGCGGCGGAAGAACGGCGTGTCGCGGCGCAGGTCGCGCAGAACGTGGTAAGAATGTAGCAGGCGCAAGGTCCGCAAGACTCTTAAGAAGCCAAAACTCTGCGATACTAGCGGTGCCAGCAAGAGCGACAATATGACCACGACGTCCGTCACAGTGTAGATTTGGCGAAGCATCCGCGCTCGATTGGGGGCAATCCACAGGCGTGAGAGAAAGTCGGCCAAGATTAGTGCCCCGATAACGAAATCAGCGGCAAGGATCGCAGCCGTCGGGTCACGAGGGACAGTGGTGATAAAGAACACGATTGTGGAGACATCAAAGCCGATCAGGAGGTAGCGAAACATCGCTGCCTTTTTACTTGCGCCAGTATATAACAGGTCAATCGACTTCTTAAGGTTTTCCATTGCATTGCCCCCAAATCCTGAGCTCCGAACCGGTGCTTCCCATCGCGCAATGGGAAGCGCAGCCGCACGGCGGGCTCAAATCGTG
Organism: uncultured Boseongicola sp.; assembly: GCA_905479635.1. GTDB lineage: Bacteria > Pseudomonadota > Alphaproteobacteria > Rhodobacterales > Rhodobacteraceae > Boseongicola. The sequence goes on from CAJQNG010000145.1 coordinate 17,860, forward strand.
CTTACCCGCGACGTTGTTGCACGGACCTCCGCTCCGCTGATATCGACGCGGCCTGTTTCCTTGAGGGTGCTATAGATGCCGCACAAATTCAACGCCGATCGCCGTGACAAGATCCTGACGCAAAGGCATCCGGTGACCAACTGGGCCGAGTACGATGAAAGCCTGCGGCAACGCGGTGATCTGACGGTCTGGATCAGCGATGACGCGCTCGCTTTGTGGGCGGCACCACCGCGAATGACGCCTGGTGGTCAGGCTGTCTAATCGGATTTGGCGATCAAGCTTTGCCTGACGCTGGGCATGGTGTTCAAGCAGCCACTGCGGCGGCATTGACACGTTAAATCGACGATCTCGCGCGAACAGGTTAGCGCAGTTGAATGAGCAAGATTTCCTATTCCCGCCACCGATTTCCGCCCTCAATCATCCAACGGGCCGTCTGGCTCTATTTTCACTTTCCGTTGAGCTTTCGGGACGTGGAGAAAATGCTGGCAGAACGCGGGATCGATGTCAGCTATGAAACGATCCGCCGCTGGATCTTGAAATTCAGTCCGGCAATTGTCGCCAACGTCAGATTCCGCAGAGTTCGACCTTCGGGAACCTGCCATCTCGATGAGATTTTTGTTCGCATTGGTGGCAAGCAAACATATCTATGGCGCGCCATAGACAATGAAGGCGAGGTTCTCGAAGTCCTGGCCCAATCTCGCCGAAACAAACGCGCGGCCCTTAAATTTACGCGGAAACTCCTGAAAAAAGCAGAGATACATTCCAGATAAAATTGTCACTGACAAGCCGGGGTCATATTCTGCGGCGCTGCGGCAACTTGGCCTGGTTCACCTTCATGTCGCAGGTGGTCGGTTGAACACTCGGGCCGAAGTTTCGCATCAAATGCCCGGCAGTGGTTTGTCTGCAAAACCATGAGAGGAGGCCAACGCACCGACGAGAACGCCGAATGGGCCGGTTCAAGTCACCCGGATCAATGCAGCGCTTTCTGTCTGTTCATGATGCCATCTACAACCATTTCAATTTGCAACGCCATCTGATTTCCCGCCGAACTCACCATCAAACCCGCGCAATAGCATTCACTGAATTGTTCGAAATTGTGGCTGCGTGATCTGGAATGGTGCAGGCCTATTTGCCTCATCTGAGTTAACGTGACAAAGCCTATTAACTCAGTAATCGGCAGATTGCGTCTTCTTGATGAAACGTTAAATCTTGTAAGTCATTGAAAATTAGTAATACTAATTTAAAACACTTCGATATTTCGGCAAAAAAATTGATGTGCGATGGCGTGTCAACGCCATAACTAGCGACTGCACGCCGTCGAAATGTGACCCATATCCTTCTCATTGCCGAATTACAGGAACAGGAAAGCAAAGCGCCAACTCGCTTCTCGTTCAAGTTGCCCTTACTCAAGAAACTATCATTCCCGCTGGGAAACGCCCTTGTTTTTCTATCTTCCTGATGGCCCCAGCATATGCAATCTTTTCGGCATCATGCGCTTAGCATCCTTGAATGTTCAGAACCTCAGGCTCCTGGAAACCGGCGGCAGCTGTCAGCTTCGAGGGGCTTGGGATTCCGACGATCCCGAAGATTCCGCTTTGGACATGATCGATCGCCGACTGACCGCAGAACTACTGAACGAAATCGATGCGGATGTCGTTGCCCTGCAGGAGGTGTTCGATCTCGCAACGCTCGACCACTTTCACCGTAACTATCTGCTGCCGACTGGAGCGCCTCCATATCGCGAACGAATATGCATACCGGGCAACGATGGACGAGGCCTTGATGTTGCGCTGCTTTCCCGTCGCAGCGTGGATGCGACCCGGAGTCACGCCGCGCTCACATTGGCGGACGTGGGCATAGACCCACTCCGAGCCGTCGATCCCGATCTGCCAGTTTTCCGGCGTGATTGTCTTATGGTCACGATTGGTCCGCTGACGCTCTTTGTTTGCCACTTCAAGTCACCCTACCCAGACGCCGCCGCGGCCTGGACCACACGCAGACTGGAGGCGGTCGCAACCCGCCGCCTTGTCGAACGCTATTTCGAGAAACCCGGAGAAGGACTTTGGCTCATTCTGGGAGATCTCAATGAACCGGATGTCTCCGATGGCAGCCGTCAGCGTGCAATTGCGCCGCTGGAGACGGGATTTGCGGTCGATTTGATGAAGCGGCTACCAGCTCGCGACCGCTGGACCTATCATGACCCGCATTCGGGTCTCTACCATTGCCCGGACAAAATTCTGGCTTCGCCGGAGCTTGCAAAGCGGTGGCCGAATTCTGAACCAGTCGTGGTTCGTAAGGGCCTGGGAGGCGAAGCATCGCGGTTTCGCGGGCCCCGGCTTGCTGGGGTGGGACGGCACAGGCCACACGCCAGCGATCATGCGGCAGTAACAATCGAATTTCCCGGCTTGTGATAATGATCAGCCCCACTTGGGTGGTCCAGTTTGAATGTTAGTGCATAGCGTAGTGAAAGGCCGATTTTAGCAATGAAACCACGCGTAATTTGGATTGCCGGGTGCGATGTAGTGCCACTCGACCGTTCGATCTTCCTGCCATTTCGGGATGGCATTGCTGGTCAGTTCGGTTCCATTGTCCCTGGCGACCGTACAGGGATAACACTTCTGCCCATCGGGTGGTGTCAGACAAATGCGAACCAGTCTCCGCAAGGCGTTGACACGTTAACTTAAGTGTACCGTCAAAGTGGTAAGTTCCTGAAATTACACAGAAACGATTTCATTCCACGCCGCATATGCAGAGGCGCGCGTTTGACGAAGAGTTGGGCGGGAGATCAGATGACGTTACGAATTGAAATGGTTGTAGATGGCATCGTGGGCGGACAGAAATCGCTGCATTGATCCGGGGTAACTTGAACCGGCCCATTCGGCGTTCTCGCCGGCGCGTCGGCCTCCTCATGGTTTTGCAAACAAACCACTGCCGGGCATTGGATGTGATACTTCGGCCCGAGTGTTCAACCGACCACCTGTGACATGAAGGTGAACCAAACCAAGGTCGCAAAGCGCCGCAGAATATGACCCCAGCTTGTCGGTGACAACTTTATCTGGAATGTATCTCTGCTTTTTCAGGAGTTTCCGCATAATTTTGGGGCCGCACGCTTGTTTCGGCGAGATTGGGCCAGGACCACAAGAACCTCGCCCTCATCGTCTACGGCACGCCATAAATATGTCCGCTTGCCACCAATGCGGACAAAGACTTTATCAAGATGCCAGGTTCCTGACGGCTGAACGCGGCGGGATCGTACCCTGGTTGCGATCGCCGGGCCGAACTTCAAAATCCATCGGCGGATCGTTCCGTAGCTTGCATCGATCCCACGCTCTGTAAACATTTCCTCCACGTCCCGAAAGCTCAACGGAAAGCGAAAGTAGAGCCAAACAGCACGATGGATCACGGCTGCTGGGAACCGGTGGCGGGAATAGGAAATCTTTTTCATCCCATGCCGTTATCCTGAATTCGCCACGTTCGTCGAGTTACCGTGACAATGCCCTCCCATCAGCCCACGCGACGGCGAGAGAGGATTATGAAGAGGTTCAAATCCGGCAGGCACCTGC
>CAJQNG010000146.1 GCA_905479635.1 uncultured Boseongicola sp.
ACCAGCATCGCTCATGCCCTTGGCGAAGTTCGTCGCAACGTTGAGCGCCTTGGTGAACGTGGCGGGATCGTTATCGCTCACCTGAATGGCCAGGCGTTTCACGCCATCATCTGCTGCTAAAGCCGTCGTGGCTCCGGTCAGAAGCATCAGACTCGTCGCGAATTGAAGCACAGTTCTTCTTGTGAATGACATTGAGTACCTCCCTAATTTCTAAACATAGTAAAAACTAAATATTTTGATATGTCTCTAAAAAGTTCGATCTGAATGCCTGACCTGGAAGGTCCGCTCCGTCCGCATTGTGTGAATTCGCCCATCGGAAATTTTGCAGTTGCAGCGAAAGTCCGGTCCGAAGGGCCGCACCGCGGCATGACGGAAGGCAGTTCAATGTCGGCAAAGGGCCGTTCATGTTGGTCGGGGCGAGATCGCTTGGCAGGATCGCTGCGATGCGGCTAACGGCAGCAGTGGAGCCCATGGCAGTCGTTCGCTTGCGGCTCAATAAGGACGACCAGCATGCGAGCCAGCCTGACCGAACCCGCTTCACGAACAATGCTGCTCTACGGCTTTGATTGTTTGCAGGTGGCGATTAATTTACCCGAAAAATTTCGGATACCGGCTTAGTCCTGCCGCACCTGTCTGCAATAAAGGTCGTGTAGTAAGTGTTAACCAGTGTTGTGAGTGTCCCATGTGCAAAATTTTCGCGCCTTCTTTCGCGCGCATGCCCCCGATCTATCGATATTTCTACTTCATCTTCTCCAGCCTAACGCTGCGGAGCTACTCCGCATGGAAGCAAAAGGGGGAACCCAATCCCTTTACCCGTCCTTGTTATGAGGTGCTCAGTACAACACGATCGGAGATCGTGTCCCTCTTTCCGTCGCGTCTGACGTCAAACGTCTAATGCTGGGTTATCAGCGAGGGCCAACTAGGCCACCCCCTGGGTGATCTATTCCTTCTTCGATCCGATGCGGTAGCCTGAAGACGTCACCAAATCGTCTCGAAGACTGTCTGAAGATGCCTCAATAGGGTCAGCTTGTTCGGCGACACTACTGAGGTAGTAACGAGTGTGTGTGTTGTCTTGGGGTCGCCTTAACTGGCGGCCCCCTTTCTTTTGAAAACCTGACCGTCCCATACACAACAGTCGATCTTCCTTTCCAAGGGTAAACTTTCCAATTGGGGCCTGTCTATGTCGCTCCCGAGGAAATCTTGGACAAAGCATCAAATGGCTGCTTGAAGCCCGCGAAGTCGAAGCCCTTTGCCACGACCGACAATGAATGCGTAAAAGCCAATTTTGCGCCCCATTCCAAACAAAAACATATGCCATATGTGGTATGTGTTAATTAGTAATGAGTGCCAGTATGAGTATGATGACCTCTGTAATCAGATCCGATGAGAACTTACGTTGCCAAAATGGCACGTCAGGTCCGGCCTCTGATGCAACTCATCCGATATCTGCTATTGAGAAAATGCGTTCTCGCTTGCGCTATTTCTCAGAAATTGAAGTCGCTAAACTGGAAGATGAGTTGGATTTTTACACCTTCACAGGCATTGCAGGCTCTTATGTGAAAAAGCTTCTTCCAGTTATCTGACCGGGATGACCCCGGCCCCTCCTAAATCCCGCTTTGTCCGCACAGCAGACGTTTTAGCCGACAAAAATGCTGCGCCATGCACGAATGGCCGCAATGCGAAAGCTGCACCGCAGCGTTGTATGGAGCGGCCAAAGTCCGGTTAGGGCCGTTCATGTTGGTCGGGGCGAGATCGCTTGGCAGGATCGCTGCGATGCGGCTAACGGCAGCAAGGATCCCGGAGCGGACACGCAAATCGGAATACCGGCCCTTTTGGTTTTCCATATCAACCGGACCAGCACCTTTTCAAATTTCATCCGATACCGTCTCTGCTTTTGACATGAGCCACTTGGTAAAAATTTTCACTTCAGGCCGTACAAATCCGTCCGCAGTTTGAACGTAATAGACGCCGAATTGCGGCTCGCAAAACAGTTCTTTGACTGTGCCAGCTTCAAGATCGTCTTTGAAAAATGCCCGTGCCGTGTAGGTAATGCCATCGCCTCGCCGAACCGCCGCCATTATAAGATTCCCAGGCATGTGGTTCACTGTCAAAGCCCCGTCAGGAACTATTCCATGGAATGTAAACCATTCCGCAGCTTCATTCGTGCCCAGTTCCTGCAACCATGGCAGATCGGCCAACTTGGCCGGATCGCTCAATTCCCTTTCGCCGATAAGCGATGGCGCGCCGATGATAATCATGTCCGTGACCAACACTGGCTCGACATCCGAGCGGGATCGACGCCTGTCGCAATATCGGATCGCCACATCAACACCGCCGGGTTTCAATTCGACTACCTTTGATGTGGGGTTGAGCATCAATGTGATATTCGGGTTTTCCCGTTGAAACTCGGCCATTCTCGGCAACAACCATTCCACGGCAAAGGCGGGTGACATGGTGACCTGTACAGGACGGGCTTGCGCGTCTTCTGACAGGCGCTCCACCCCTCGGTTGATGATTTCAAATCCGGTTCCCAATTCGCGCGCAAGACGGGCGCCCGGACCTGTCAACTCGATACCCCGTCCCAGCCTGGTGACCAGAGGCACGCCAAGGTGTTTTTCCAGTACTTTCACTTGTTGGCTGACGGCCGCCTGCGTCACGTTTAGCCGTTCGGCTGCGAAAGTATATCCGCCAGCTTCTGCGACGGTCGCAAACGCTCGAAGGCTGTTTAGCGGAGGGAGTTTCATCCAGTCCATATGATAGTTTCTCTAATGAATTGATATGATAAATGAGTCGCATGATTTGGCTGGTAGGGCAATAATGATCCGTAGTTTGTCCAATCAACACACATAACTCCAGTGAGAGGGCGATTGTTTTGATTGGCGGCGAGCAAAACAGGGGCGCGTAAAGTGATGGAAAAACTTAACGGTGGGTGCTATTGCGGCGCCATTCGATATCAGATTACCAGCCTGCCGACATGGGCCGCTCATTGCCATTGCCGCTCGTGTCAGATGGCCCTTGGTGGTGCCTTTTTGACCTGGGCAAAAGTTGCAGCGGGTGATTTCGAGGTAACCAAGGGCAAGATCAAAACGATCCAGAAAACCCCTAGTATAACGCGGGGCTTCTGCGGGGATTGCGGCACGACGCTGACGTATGATTCCAAAACCGAAGTGGAGGGTCAGGACTTTGGTGCCGGTGACTGGTTCGCAGCTAGTACACTCGACGATCCGTCGATTGTTAAGCCAATGAGCCATGTCTTTGTTTCCCACCAGCAGCCTTGGATCAAACTCGCCGACAATCTACCGACACTTTCGGAATTTTAAGAGATGACAGCGCCAAGAACGAAATCGGAGAGCAAGATGAGCGAAGCATATTCATACGCCTGCAAGGATTGCGAAGGCATGGAAGATTGCCCAGGCAAAGTCGTTGCTTCGACAGAGGATGAGGTCTGGAAACTTATGGAGTTACATGCGGTCATCGCCCACGGTGAAGACCCCAGTTCATGGGACGGCGACACGCGGGAATATCTCGGAACCTTGATCAAATCCGAGTGACGGCTTTGTCCGCGATGCAGACCTCCGAGGACGGAAATGCTGCAGGGTGCATGAATGGCCGCTCTTGGTATGCCGCGCCGCGGTAAGGTTAATCTTGGTGAATGTCGGCTAAGGGCCGTTCATGTTGGTCGGGGCGAGATCGTTTGGCAGGATCGCTGCGATGCGGCTAACGGCAGCAAGGAGCCCAAAGCGGTCGGACTAAACGACTACCGACTTGCGTCGGTAGGATTAGCGATGTGCTGTTCGAGGTACTGAAGTGCGATGTCTTCGGTGATGGCCCCGTTGGTGGTTGAAAAGTACCCGCGTCCCCAAAAGTGCCTGCCCCAGTATCGTTTTTTGAGATGCGGGAATTCGCGTTGCACTTTGTGGGACGACCGTCCCTTCATGAGCCGCATCAGGTCACTGATCGCCAGTTTTGGCGGGACGGATACAAACATGTGGACATGGTCGCTCGACAACACGCCCCGGATAATCTCGACGCCGTTCTGAGCGCAAACCTGACGGCAAATGTCACGCACTCGCAGCTTAATGTCGCCCTGCAGCACTTTATAGCGATACTTGGTCGACCAAACGAGGTGGTAACGATGGTAGAAAACGCAATGTTTGCCCGTGGAATATTGCATGTTCTTATCCTCCTGAAAAATGAGCCTTAAGACCTGCGGCGGCTCATTTTTCAGGAGGATAAGAACATAACCGATTCTTCGTGCTAAAGCACTCCCGTCTGGAAGACGGGGGGTTTAGACCAAGGAGTGGATACTAAAGCCTCAAACTGCAAAGTTTCGTGCAAAATTTTATGCTGGGATGATTTCACAAATAACTCAGCGGCAAGTGATCGGATATCGTTTTTGTCTTGCCTTGTCGCAGTTGACTTGCTCTGCCTAATAGCCACGATTGCCAAGACTGAGGAAATCAAAGCGATCACTAGAGCACCGAAAGCAAGAGAATTGGCGATTTCGGCGTCGTTTAGCGAAGTTAGGCTGCCTAGAATTGCTTTGACTCCATTTTCAA
>CAJQNG010000147.1 GCA_905479635.1 uncultured Boseongicola sp.
CAGCAGATATGATCACGCGGAGAACGATACGGCGCATTCGCCGAGGCAGGAATGATCGTTGACAACAAGGTTCCTCCGTAATTGTTCCCGGGACACAGATCAGGTTTCACAGACAAGAAATACCCCATCCCTTCGGGTCTGGGTCCCAGCCTGCAATCTGCACCAGGGTAATGCCAGCGTCGTCGGGGCGATCATGGTCCGCGCCCGCCGCAACCAGACCCTTCGCATGACCAAGCTTATCCGGAAAGTACGGGGTCAGCCGAACGATATTTCGCGAAGCTACCGGCTTTTTTTTGGGATCGAGATAGGCCCCTGTCAATGTCTCGCCGTCCGCAATCCGCGCAAGTTGCGCAAGTTGCGCAAGGATGCCGGAGAGAGGGGGCCGATGCAAGATTTCCGCGGACCTGGATGCCACCCCGAAGCGGCAATCCACCGAGAGGGCGCGTTTGAGAAAACTTGCAGGGGTTGACCCGTGTCAAAGCACTTGGTCGAAGTCAGGGATATGGTTGGTCCAAACCCATAAAAGGAGGACCATTATATGTCTCACACGCCCCACGAACTTGCCGAAGAATTTCCCGAACACGTCGCCAAGATGAGCGAATTGAAACAATCTGACGCGCATTTCGCGCAGATGTTCGACAGCTATCATGAGCTAAATCGCACCATTCACCGGGCGGAGACGAACGTTGAGCCGATAGACGGAATGGCCGAAACGGACCTGCGCAAACAGCGCGCGCATCTGAAAGACCAGATTTGGAGCTATCTGTCGTCCTGATTGGTCGGCTTCTGGTGGACGCCTCAGACGTGCCGGTCTAACCTCGCGCAATGCGAATCCAACCGGGGTATTTATGAGCGACTCCAACACCAGTGGCTATCAGGTTCTGGCCCGGAAATACCGGCCCGAAACATTTGCCGATCTTGTTGGTCAGGACGCGATGGTCCGGACGCTGAAGAACGCGTTCGAGGCGGATCGCATCGCGCAAGCCTTCATCATGACCGGCATTCGCGGGACCGGTAAAACCACGACGGCGCGGATCATCGCCAAGGGCATGAATTGCATCGGGCCAGACGGAAAAAGTGGTCCGACAACGGACCCTTGTGGGAAATGCGAGCATTGCGTTTCGATCGCCCAGGGGCGTCATGTCGACGTACTGGAGATGGATGCGGCCAGCCGCACAGGTGTCGGCGATATCCGCGAAATCATTGATTCCGTTGCGTATCGCGCCGCTTCTGCACGCTATAAGATCTATATTATCGACGAGGTTCACATGCTGTCGACCAGCGCGTTCAATGCGCTGTTGAAGACGCTGGAAGAACCGCCTGCGCATGTGAAGTTCATCTTTGCCACAACCGAAATCCGCAAAGTTCCCGTGACAGTTCTGTCGCGGTGCCAGCGGTTCGATCTTCGACGAATTGAACCCGAAGTGATGATCGCATTGCTGCGCAAGATCGCCGTGGCCGAGGGGGCCGAGATCTCGGATGATGCGCTGGCTTTGATCACACGGGCGGCGGAAGGTTCCGCGCGGGATGCACAGTCTTTGTTGGATCAGGCAATCAGTCATGGTGCGGGCGAAACGACGGCCGAACAGGTACGGGCGATGCTCGGACTTGCCGACCGGGGGCGGGTTTTGGACCTGTTCGATATGGTGATGGCCGGTGATGCGGCCGGGGCTTTAACCGAGCTTTCTTCGCAGTACGCCGACGGCGCAGACCCGATGGCAGTGTTGCGTGATCTGGCCGAAATTACCCATTGGATTAGTGTTATCCGCATCACGCCCGAGGCCGCAGACGACCCAACGGTCGGCCCGGACGAGCGCGCACGCGGGCGGGATATGGCGGGCCGTTTGTCCATGCCTGTTCTGGCGCGGATGTGGCAAATGTCCTTGAAATCCTTAGAAGAAGTTGCGTTATCTCCGAATGCGATGATGGCCGCAGAGATGGCCGTTATCCGCATGACGCATGTGGCTGAACTGCCAACACCCGGCGATTTGGTCGCCAAATTGAAAGACACACCCGTGCCCCCTGCCCCGTCTGGCAGCGGAGGCGCAGGTGGGACCTCTGGTGGGACAAATGCAGTGGCGAATCGCGGCGTTTCGATGCAGTCCGGCGGCGGCGTTTCGGCCTCTGGCGCGCAGGCCGCCGTGGCGCTTGGTACGGACAATGCTTTGGCACGCTTCCCGACGTTTCAGCACGTCGTTGATCTTGTGCGCACCAACCGCGACGTAAAGCTGCTGGTCGAGATCGAAGGCGGCGTGCGTTTGGTTAGCTATCAGCCCGGACGGATTGAATTCGAGCCTTCGCCGAATGCCGCATCGGATTTGTCGCAGCGGCTCGGCAGCAGGCTTCAGGCATGGACCGGCGTGCGGTGGACAGTCACCATTGTGACAACAGGTGGCACACCCACAATTGTGGAAACCCGCGACGCCAAACGAAAGGCCCTGGCGGACGAAGCACGGGTGAACCCGTTGGTCAACGCCGTTTTTGCCGCTTTTCCCAAGGCAAAACTTGGAGTTATACGCACACCAGAAGAGATTTCGAGCGAGGTCGCGCATGAGGCGTTGGCCGAGGTCGAAGATGAATGGGATCCTTTTGAGGACGAATAGGAGTTTCGAGATGTTGAAGGGTTTGGGCGGTCTGGCCGATATGGGCAAGATGATGAAAGCTGCACAGGATATGCAGACAAAAATGGCGGAGATGCAAGACGAGCTGAACCGTGTGACCGTCGTCGGCGAAAGCGGTGCAGGATTGGTTAAGGCCACGGCCACAGCCAAGGGCGAATTGACCGCACTGGATATTGATCCGTCGATCTTTAATGCGGATGAGAAAGAAGTCGTGGAAGATCTGATCCTTGCGGCGATCAAAGATGCGCAGTCCAAAGCATCGGATAAAAGCCAGGAAGAGATGCAAAAAATGACCGAAGGCCTTGGATTGCCAGCCGACATGAAACTGCCGTTCTAAGTCGGGACAGGGACGCTGTCAGACGCACCCAAAGAACTTGAGGCGCTGATCGAGATGATGGCGCGATTGCCAGGGCTTGGGCCTCGGT
>CAJQNG010000148.1 GCA_905479635.1 uncultured Boseongicola sp.
ATTTAAGCTCGGGAAGCTACGGCCACACCTTGGGCGGAGCGATCGGGCTTGGCTACGTGCCGGCGGAATTGGCGAAAGACACGGACGGCTGGGAAATCGAAGTCGCAGGTGCGCGCGTTGCCGCCGAAGCGTCCCTGCGCCCCATGTATGATGCGAAATCCGAACGGATGCGCAGCTAAGTCAGCGCCGAGAAAAGCGATGGATCACGGTCTGGTGGAACGTTTCGCCAGAGCCCAGCCGAATAGACGGAAAGCCCGCGTGGTTCGGCGCGTCGGGGTGAATTTCCGGCTCAACCGCGATCCCGATATCCATGCCGGTAAATACGTGTACCGCCGGTGCGTCAGAAAGAATTTCAAGTCGCATAACGTCGCTTTCAAGCGTCACGCAAGGCGCAATTCCGTCGTGTTCGGGCAGAACAAAGCAGTGGTCGATATCGTCAGCGGGCGCGCGCGGTATGCGGTAATCCAAAGCCGTCCCCACCACGTCTGCGATCTCTCCGGTGGGGATATTGCCACCGTCCATCGGCAAATACTGTGCGCCATGCACCTGCAAAACATGTCCCGCACGCCCGCGCCCTGAAACAGTCCAAAACGGATGAAATCCGACGTTCATCAACGTTGGCGCATCGGTTGTTCCAGCAATCTCCAGGACCAGATCGGCGTCTTCCAAACGATAGGTGACCTCAATCCGTCGCCGCCCTGGAAAAGTGTCCGGCCGAAGGTCGACCGCGAATGTCACCGTTGTTTCTGACACGTCTGCGATATCCCAAACCAAGCGATGAAGGCCTGCGGCGCCCGAATGGAGAAGGTTCGACCCCTCATTTGCGTCAAACGTCAGAACCTGTCCGTTCAGGCGCGCGCGCGCGCCGCCAAGACGGTTCATCACCGGCCCGACAATCACACCAGAATATGGGTTGGAGCCCTCAGCCGCTTCAAGATCAAGAGTGGGCGTCAAATCATCAATTTCGTCGAACGAAAGCCCGTTAATCCGCGCTCCGAATGTCAGAAATTGTGCTGTCAGACGCCCGTTCCCAAGCGTCACTTCCTGCACGCTTCGCCCGTCGGACAATACACCGAAGTCGCGCAGGCTCATGGAATGTTGATCTCCGCCACAAGTGCGGCCAACGCCGCGCCGTGCATATCGCGATCGTTGACCGTGCCTTGCACGGCAGGACGCGGCAGGGAAAGCTTCACGACCCGTAAATCTTCCATATCAAACCGCTTCAAGGTCTGAACCGGCGTATCCAGAAATCGCGCAACAGCCTGCGTTTCCAACCCATCGCGTACGCGCGCATAAGCTTCGGGCGACCCGCAAAAAATATCCACCGTCAACCAAAACGGCCCGGCGTTCTTCGAGCGCACCTTCTCGACGATCTGCCCCAACTCAGCCATCGACAACCTCCAGCGAAAACGCGTCCATCGGATCATCAAGCCGTAAAACATGGTTCAGGCAAAACTCGTAAATCGCGCCACGATCAATCTCGGCGGGCGAAAACGGAAAGGCGAATGTCGGCTGTTCTTCATCGCGTGTCAGCGGATGATGCAGCAAATAGGGGTTCAGTAATTTAGCGATCTCTCCGGCCAATGCATGCGTCTTCGCCGTTACCAGACCAAGTGCGCCGATCTCAACCGCATCGCTTGTCCGCGTTTCTAATGCGCCAAGCGTCGCATTCTGCCCAATCAGTCTGATTTCTATTGAAAAATCACCTTCCGATGCGGGGGTCCGCGCCAAGGCCTTCGCTGTGCATTTTGCTACAATATCGTCTGCCCAGGCCGCCGCATTCGCCACGTAGTGCCGGTCCCGCAAAAGCGCCATCACGATGGTCTGATATCCGGCCACCCGCGCTCCTTCAAGCTTCACGGTGTAGTCATCAGACGGCACCCATTTCGACCCAGTCACCCGAACCCGTGTGTCGTCGAGCGCCTCATAAACTGCGCGCGTCACGTCCAGAACACCGCCCGGTTCATACAGCAAATAGGGGTCAGAATTCTCGTAAAGCATATGCGCTGAAACTGTATGCGGCGTTGCGTGCGCCCCATCCGCCAAAGGCGTCAGAACAAATGCGTCGTCCTCAAAATCCACCTGCAGCACACCCGACTGCGGGTTCGTCGCGCAGAGCGCGCCGCACTCCCCGATCTTTGCGGCATGCCAAGCCAAACCAGCGTCTACGCCGCGCTCTATCGGCAAAGCGGCAATGATTGCAGTGTCTGTCGTGCGTCCGGCAATCACGATGTCGGCGCCCGTGGCAAGAGCGGTCGATATCTGCTCGACCCCTGCAAGCGCCACGATATTCGTGCAGCTTTGGATCAGATCAACGTCAATCTCGGGCGCTGCGGGCAGGGGCGTTACGCGGCCCGTCTCAAACGCCTCGGCCACGACGTCCGGCCCTTGATCCGACCTTAAAACAGCAATCTTCGCGCTGTGACCTGTCTCTGCCAGAACTTCGCGCGTGATGTCCAAAAGCCAATCCACGGCCGATCCGGCACCGCAGGTGCCCGCAGTGCCGATCACCAAGGGACAGCCCGCGCGTCGCGCCGCGTCCATCAACCCGGCCCATTCGATCTTCGTCGACGAGCGCGCATATTTCGACACGCCGCGTCCAAGATACGACGGCCCGCTGTCGGTCGACCCGCCATCGATGGCAATCAGATCAGGCTTGTTCGCAATTCCACGCTCCAGCGCAGTGGCATCGTATCCAAGACCAAGCGCGCCCGAAGGTATGAGAATGCGGACACTCAATCGGTGATCGCCTGCGGCTTCTTAAGGACCCCGCGCAGGAACATCGGGGCGACAAAGCCCAGAACCGCTGCAATCCACAAGCCGATCGAAATCGGGCTTGAGAACAGATATGTGACGTCCCCATCTGACAAAGTCATGGCCCGGCGCAAGGCGTCTTCCATGTTGCCGCCAAGCAGAATGCCAAGGATGACCGGCACCGTCGGGATATCCAGTTTGCGCAGGAAGTAGCCCAACACGCCAAACCCGATCATCATCAACAGATCAAAGTAGCTGCCTGAAAGTGAAAAGATACCAACGAAGGAAATCATTGTCACACCCGGCAACAGGATCCATGCCGGAACCATCAGGACTTTGACAAAGATCTTCACCATCGGCACGTTCATCAAAAGCAAGACGAAGTTGGCGATTAACAGCGAAGCAATCAGGCCCCAGACAACCTCGGGTCGCTCGGTGAAAAGCGTCGGACCGGGCGTGATGTTCAGCGTCATCAACAGGGCCAGCAAAACAGCCGTCGTGCCAGAACCCGGAACACCTAGCGTCAGCATTGGCACAAGCGCACCACCGGCGGCTGCGTTGTTGCCAGCCTCTGGCGCGGCGACTCCTTTAGGAACGCCCGTGCCGAAGCCGCCTTTTTCGCCAGCGATGGATTTCTCGGTCATATAGGCTAGGAACGATCCAAGCGACGCACCCGCACCCGGCAGGATGCCAGCGATAAAGCCCACGCCAGATGCGCGCAACATCGTCCATCTGGTGTCGAAAATATCCTTCCAGGGGATTCGCACCTTGTCGAGCTTCACCCCAATCGATGAGCCCTTACCGTGGCTTTCGATAAAGAAGAACAGCTCGGCGATGGCGAACAGACCCACGATGGCGACAAGAAAATCAACGCCGTCAAACAGATGTAGACTGCCACCCGTCAGACGCGGCAAACCCGACGAACTGTCGACGCCAATCATTGCGATGCCAAGACCGAGACAGGCCGCAATCGCGGCCTTCGCCTGATTGTTCGAGGCCATGCCGCCCAACGTGCAGAACGCCAGCAAATACAGTGCGAAATACTCGGCAGGCCCGAATAAAAACGCCACCCGCGCCAGCGACGGCGCCAGCAACATTAGCCCGATCGTCGCAAGCAAAGCTCCGACGAAAGAGGCAACGCCGGACAAGACCAAAGCATCGCCCGCGCGGCCCTGTTTGGCCATCGGATAGCCATCCAACGTAGTCATCAACGCAGGCTCGTCTCCGGGGATGTTCAGCAGGATCGAACTGATCCGCCCGCCATACATCGCGCCGTAGTAAACAGACGTCATCAGAACCAGTGCGGATGTCGCATCAAGCCCCAGCGTGAAAGTGATAGGGATCAAAATAGCAACGCCGTTCGACGGACCTAAGCCCGGCAATGCGCCGATGATCGTCCCCAAGAAACAACCGCAGACAGCCAGAAAAAGCGTATAGGGCGACAGCGCCACGCTAAACCCGAGTGCGAGGTTGGATAGTATGTCCATGTCAGTGACCCCCTACAAAGGGAATGAGAATAGCGAACGCGTCCCAAAGCTTGGCCGGTGTCGGAATGCGGTAAGCCACGATATTTCCAAGCCCAAGCGCGTATTTGAACAAGATGAGCAACCCAATCGACAGGCCAATGCCGGACAGCACTGACGGAAAAGGCCGGAACGAGATTTGATAACTCAGGATGCCCGCCGCAATGGCTGTGGGCAAAAGAAACCCCAGTGGCTTCAACATGACCGCATAAACCGCCAGCACAAACACCGCGATGGCCATGGAAACCCATGTCCAAGAAGCAGGCCAGTCAGGTTCGGGGTCAGGTTTAAATATGATAATTAGCGAACATATCGCCGCCACGCTGCCGATCAGGATCGGGAACAGCTTTGGCAGGTATTCGCCCGAGAAGAAATTCGTCTGAATCTGCGTGGCGGCCGCGATATACGCGACCGCCGTGATCAGAGTGATCAGACCGAATATTCGGTCCGAGGCCACTACTGCAGGACCCCAAGCTCTTTCGACATCGCGTTGATGTCAGAAACAAGACCATCGACGTATGACTGGAAGTCTCCGCCAACTTTGGTGAATGGCGCAAGACCGTTGTCCACCATTGCCTTTGCCCAGGCGTCACTGTCAGCAACCTGCTGCAGCTTGCCAGCCCATGCGTCGAACTGTGCATCCGAAATGCCCTTGGGCACGTAAAGACCACGCCAGTTCACGGCCACAACATCAAAGCCCTGCTCTTTCGCAGTTGGGATGTCGTCAAAGCCCGGCACACGCTCGTCGGTCAGAACCGCAATCACGCGAATGTCGCCATTGGAAAGGAACGAAACAACTTCCGACATGTCGCCGGTCATCGCTTGCGTAAATCCACCAACAGTCTGAGTGATCGCATCTGCGCCGCCATCAAGACCGATGTATTTGATCTTTGTGATGTCGGTGAACCCGGCTTCCTTCAGGATCATCAAAGGCTTCAGGTGATCAAATCCGCCAACAGCCGAACCGCCAGCAAAGGCAACCGAACCCGGCTCTGCTTTGATTGCGTCAACCAGATCGCCAAGCGACTGGAACGGGCTGTCAGCGGCCACAACGATTACGCCCGGATCAGCACCAATGGCACCAACAAAGCGAACCTGATCAGCTGTCATGCCAGCGTATGCGTTTTGCGCAAGACGCGTGGTCGTGGCCGAAGAGGCCGCGATGATAAGATCCGCGTCGTCGTTGCGCTCACTGACAACCGTGTTGTAAGCAAGACCACCGCCGGCACCAGGCATGTTCGTAACCTGTACAGGCTTATCCACAGCACCGATGTCATAAAGGATTTTGCCGATCTGACGGCAGGTAAAGTCCCAGCCGCCGCCGGGGTTGGCTGGTGCAATGCACTCCGCCGCAGAAGCCGCTCCGCCGATCAGGCAGAAAGCAGCGGTAAGCCCAAAGGCTTTTACTTTCGTTTTCATGAAGTCCTCCCATTTGACTTGGCGGGTTTTCCCGCTCATCGTCACCAAACCTTATGCACCTGACACTGACCTGTCACGGCGGAAAATAAACTGGACCCATGCGGTTTCTCCTGATCGAAGATAATGCCAACCTTGCAAGTGCCGTCGCCGAGCGGTTGCAACTTGACGGCCATGCTGTGGATCACGCCGGCACATTGGAAAGCGCCGAAGCCTGCATCGCTGCGGCGGACTACGATCTGATATTGCTCGATATTATGCTACCCGACGGGGATGGCCGCACCTTCCTGCAAAGCCATCGACGGGCTGCTAAGGCAACGCCTATTATCGTCACCACGGCGCGCTCTGAGGTGTCCGACAGGGTCAGTCTTCTAGACCTTGGTGCAGACGATTATATCACCAAACCATTTGATTTCTCTGAACTTGAGGCCCGCTGCCGCGCCGTCTTACGCCGTCGTGGTGGTGTTGCCGCCAATCGTCTCACGGTCGCAAACGCAGTCCTTTGTTCGACGGCCGGAGAACTTGAGATCGACGGCGTCGGTCAAACCCTGCGCAATCGCGAGCTGCGTCTTCTGGAGGTCTTCTTCACCTCTCCGGGGCAGGTCTTCTCAAAGTCCTACCTTCTTGATCGGTTGTTTTCCTTCTCGGATGACGTCGGCGAAAACGCCATCGAAGTTTACGTCGGGCGCATCCGCAAACGTCTTGAGCCATCGGACGCCGTCATCGAAACCGTGCGCGGCCTTGGCTATCGGCTGGTCGCCAGATCGTGAAACTGCCCACCGTCACCCGATCGATCCGCACCCGGCTGTTCCTGCAACTTGCCGCGATTTCCGCGCTTTTGTCCGTGGCCCTTTTCCTCGTCGTGCGCGGCCTTGCCGAAACCGCCGCCGAAGCAACTCAAGACGGCATCCTTGCGGCGTCTGCAACATCCATCGCCGACGCGCTGCGCTCGGAAGACGGCGAGATTACCCTCGATCTGCCCTATTCCGCGTTGTCGATGCTGGGCACAACGAACGATGACCGCGTATTCTACAAAGTCGAGGTGAACGACGAAACACTCACTGGCTATGACGATCTGCCGCCGCCAAGCCAATCCCCGACGATCTCGGAAAACACTTTCGCGACGTTTTATTATCGCGGCGACGAAGTGCGCATGGTGTCGGCGTCGCGCACCGTTAGCGCCGGAGGTGTGCCGTCCAACGTGCTAATCTCTGTCGCTCAGACGCGCCTCGGCCTCGCTGCGATTTCCCAACGTATCAGCGCCATCGCCACCGGCATCGGGCTTGTCTTTTTCCTTGTGGCGACGGCCCTTAGCCTTCTTGCGGCGCGGTCGGCTCTGCGACCCCTGAAAGAAATGACTGCCGCCATCACCCGTCGCGGACCCGCCGATCTGCGTCCCCTTGCCATTGATCCACCGACAGAACTTGAACCCTTCGTTTCAGCCCTGAATACATTCATTGCCCGCCTGCGCGCCTCGCTTTTGCGCTCCGAAGATCTCATCGCAGAAGCCGCCCACCGCGTGCGCACGCCGCTTGCAACAGTGCGGGCAAAAGCCGAAGTCACCCACCGCAAACTTCAAAAGCCTGAACACAAACAAACCATGCGTGAGATGATCCGCGCCATCGACGAAAGCTCGCGCTCTGCGGGTCAACTTCTCGACCACGCCATGGTCACCTTCCGCACCGATAGCCTGTCGACCGAGACATTCGATATGGCCGAACTGGTGCGCGAAACCGCCGAACGGCTTGAACCCGCCGCCGACCTCAAAGATGTGACCATCCGCTGTACCACGCCCGACACCACACCGGCCTTCACCGGCGATCGCATCCTGCTGCAAAGCGCGATCCAAAACATCCTCGACAACGCAATAAAATACTCGCCTGACGATAGTGCAATCGACGTTGATCTCTCCGTCGCCGAAACCATGTGCCTGTCTTTCACCGACCGGGGCAGGGGCTTTGGCGAGGCCGACACCGACAGCCTCAAAACCCGTTTTTCGCGCGGCGCAAATGTCGATGATATTGTTGGCTCGGGACTTGGTCTGACCATCGCAGACGAGGTCGCCCGCGCCCATGGTGGCCAATTGAACATCACCCGAAATGAAGGGAGCCAAGGCGCATGCGTCTCACTGATCTTCCCGCGGCAATAATGGCCATCCTTGGATTGACGAGCGCAGCGTTTGCCTTTGAAATCGAAGAACGCGCGCGCTATCCGGCCGCCAACCCGGAAACGGAACTGCGGATTATCTCGACTGCCGACCGTGCCGTGTTCGAGCCGATCCTCCTCGCATTCCAACAACAAAATCAAACAATATCAATCGACTACACGATCGCCAGCACCACAGAGCTGATGAAAGCTGTCCACGCGGAAGGCGAGGCCTTCGACCTTGTGATCTCATCCGCGATGGACCTGCAAACCAAACTTGCCAACGACGGCTTCGCGCGCACTTACCGTTCTCCGGCCACAGATGCTTTGCCCGACTGGGCCAAATGGCGCGATCAGGTCTTTGCCTTCACCCAGGAGCCCGCCGTCCTGATCCTGTCCGAAACGGCCTTCCCGGATGAGGCCTACCCAACCTCGCGCGACGAACTAATCGAGCTATTGCGCGACCAACCCGACCGCTTCCGTGGCAAGGTCGGCACTTACGACGTGCGCACCTCTGGTTTTGGCTATCTCATGGCCACACAAGACGCCCGGGTGTCCGAAAATTTCTGGCGCTTGCTCGAAGCCATGGGCCGCCTCGACACGCAGCTTTACTGCTGCTCGGGCGACATGCTGCACGATATCCGGGAGGGCAAACTTGCCATCGCCTACAATGTCCTTGGCAGCTACGCCCAAGCCCAATTAGAAGATGGTGGCGGCTATCGTATCGTCATGATGAGCGATTTCGCCAACATCATGCTGCGCACCGTTCTGATCTCGACCAAGGCTGACAACATTGCCGACGCGCAAACTATGATCAACTTCCTTGCGTCCCTTGAAAGTCGCCCCGATCTGGTCGCGGCGTCCGGCCTGCCAGCCGTAGATACCGACGCGCTGCAATCCAATGTAGCACTTCGCCCGATCCGCCTTGGCCCCGGTCTTCTGGCGTTCCTCGACCGCCTGACACGGCGCAATTTCTTGCGAAACTGGGAAGCCTCGATAACGCAGGAATAACCCGTCAGCCCTGCTGCTTTGCCAACCGCTCAAGCACATCAACACCTTGCCCCATCATCCAGTGCAGCATATCGATGAAAACCCAGTTCTCGGCCAGTTTGTCGTCGCGGCGAAGGTAGATATCCACCACCCGAAACTCGGTCGGTTTGCCCTGAGACGACGGCATTCCCATGAACCCACCTTCATGCATTGCGCGAAAGTTCGGCCACCCAAAAAAGCCACCGAAATGCCCTTCGGACAGGCGCGCCAGATGCCCGGTTTTTGTCCGTTCCTTGAACGCGTCGCGAAAGGGTCCGGAATGCTGCTTGGCATAGCGCTCGATCGTGTAGGTGGCGCCGATCCCTTCCGGCCCCCACCAGATCATGTCGTCGTGCCACGTCCGCGCCAGTTCTTCCTCAAGCGGTATTCCCAAACCCCAGGTGCCAAGATCACCGATCATCGCGTTTATTGCTGCCAAAGTAGCCTCGCCTTCCGCCGCGGGTGCGTCGTCAAACAACAACCCGTCATGTGAAATCGGTCCGGGTTGAACCAGATGCTGCGCCGTTGCAGGAGGGAAAGGTGACTGCCCGGCTTGGGTCATCAAATGCGGCATGTCGCAGAAAAACGCCGTCTCAACGATGCGACCATCTTCAACCCGGTTGAACTCGGCATAGCGCAAAAATGCCATTTTGCGCGTCGGCCTGATGCCCAGCCAAGGCGCATCAAACAGCCCCATCAAGTGGCCCATCGACACTACCCAGACCCCCTTGAAACCGTCCATTTCGTTCAGTCCGGCAAAGAATATATCCTGCCGCCGCTGCACCTGCGAAAACGCCGCCAAAAACGGCTCCCAGAACGTATCGGCCACTGCCGCCGCCCCGGTTTGCGCATTAAACGGATGAACGCCCCGCCAATCCCACGCTTCGGCCACGCGCGCGGCGAGGACACCGCCAACATCTTCTGACGTCGCCCCAGACAACGCCTCATACTGCGCTAGCACAACGGCCTTCTCGGCCTGAAATCCGGACATGTTCTAACTTAACCTTTAACTGCACCCGCGGTCAGACCACTGACGATCTGGCGCTGGAAGAACAAGATCAGTACAAACAAAGGCGCCGTCGCAGATACAACCGCAGCCACCGCAAACATCACATTGCCTTCCTCAAACGTCGACCCAAGGAAGCTTGCAATCTTGGGCACCATCGTCTGATTTTCCTGGCTCAACAGCATCGCCGTCACCGCAAAGTCGTTGTAGGCAAGAAGGAAACTGAACAGCCCCGTCGTAATCACTCCCGGCCACATCACCGGAATGATCACGTAGCGAAACGCCTGAAACCGCGTGCAGCCGTCAACCATGGCGCTTTCGTCAAGGTCTTTCGGGATATTGAGGAAAAACGAATGTAGCATCCACAGTGTGAACGGCTGATTGATCGCCACCAGGACGATAATCGACGTCGGCAGATGCCCCCAGACGTTCCATTCAAAGAACGGCAGCAGATACCCTGATACAAGCGTGATATGCGGCATGGCCCGAAACACCAGCGCAATCATCAACAACCAGAACGCATACCGAAACCCGGACCGCGCAAGGGCATAGCCTCCTAGCGTGCCGAAGGTTAGCGAGATGATCACCGTGAAGAACACGACCGTAAACGTGTTCAATGTCGCACGCCAAAATTCCTGATCGATCCACGCGCCGGAATAAGCCTGATTTGTAAACGCATCGCCCGTTTCAAGGATGGTGCGGGTGCCCCAAAGCGCGTTCGTCCAGTCGGCTTTCGAGAAGAAATCTCCCTGCACCTTGAATGACCCCCAAAGGGTCCACAGGAACGGGAAAGACGCCACAACAACCCAAAGAATCACGAAGCTCGTCGCAAGAACCGCCAGCGCCGGAGACCGTTTTTGTGCAAGTGATGCCATGGATCAGGCCCCCTTCCGGTTAAAGTCGCGCCATGTGCGGATCAGCACCGGCGTCAACAGGATCGACACTCCGATGATCGTCAGCATCGATGTCGCCGCTGCCGAGTTGAACCGCGCAATGTCACCACGCAGATCGGCGAATATGATGTAGCTAAGAGATGTCGCATTCGCCGAAGCCGAAAAGCCAACGATGGGTTCAAACACCCGGAAATTGTCCATCAGCTGAATAAGCGTGATGAACACGACCAGCGGCATCAGATGCGGCACCACCACGTAACGCACACGCTCCCAACGACTGGCCCCGTCGACCATCGCGGCCTCCAGCGTGTCCTCGGGCACGGTCTGCAACCCGGCATAAAAGACGACGAAGGCAAACGGTGCCGAACTCCAGACACCATAAACGATCAGTGTGATCCACGTCAGCGTCGAGGAGGCTTTCAATGACAATTTCGGGTCGTCAAACAATACCTGCAAGGTCTTCCCAATTACCCCTTCTGCGTCGATCATCCAAAACAGGATAAGCGATCCAATCAGCGGGGTGATGATCATCGGCAGAAGCGACACGAAGATCGTCGGTCCCTTCAGCATCTTCGGCAACCCGTTCACGCCCAAAGCTATCGCCAGCCCCAAAAGGATAATCAGCGGCGTGCAAACAAAGGTATAGGTCAGTGTGAAGACCAAAGCTCGATAGAAAGGCAGGTTCATGACCTCGGACATAAAGCCGCCGAAACTGTCTCGGCTGGCCCATGCTTCGCTTATCTCAGCGGCCGCCAAATGGCCGCGATCAAAATAGGTTCCAAGCCCGTTAAAGCGTCCAAGTGGCTCCGCGTCGCGGATTGCCGCTGACGCCTCAGCGTCGACCACGGTCTCGTTTTCGCATCCGAAGGGGCCGCAGTTTTCGACCTCGATCAGGACTTGTTCATGTTCGATGTAAAGGGACTGAAACGCGACCGACACAATCGGCAGGGCGATGAACAAAAACATCGCAGCCAGTGACGGTAAAATGAACCAAAAGAATGTTCTATGCGGCATCTGACAGCCCCCAAGGGTCCAGTGGGGCCGGGGCGAAAAATTCCGC
This sequence comes from uncultured Boseongicola sp., assembly GCA_905479635.1. Lineage (GTDB taxonomy): Bacteria > Pseudomonadota > Alphaproteobacteria > Rhodobacterales > Rhodobacteraceae > Boseongicola. The sequence goes on from CAJQNG010000148.1 coordinate 11,827, forward strand.
CCCGGCATTTAGGTTTTACTGGAGAAAGCCCTGTTCCTTTGCAGCGGCCGTATACGCCGCTTCGACGTCAGACAGCGCTTGTTCGGCGCTTTCATTGCCCTGCAGGAAGTCCGACAGTTCATCGCCCAGTGCCGAATGCAACAGACCCATGAATGGGATCATCGGATAGGGGCGCGCGCCGCCGCTTGCCGTCGCAAACACACCCGCAGCCGCCGGACCGGGGGTAAATCCGTCTGCAAGCCAAACCGCTTCGTCGTTGTTTGCCGCAACGACCTCAGGGCGCATGCCGTTCACCATGGCCACAAAGGTCGCCTCGGCGTCCTCGTCGCTGATGTTGGTCGCGATTGTGAAGCCGTCCCACCAAAGCGTCGAGGCAGGTGTTTCGCCGCCCCCAACCGTTGGCGCCGACACCAGAATCGTATTCGAGACAATCGCTTCGTTTGACCCTTCATCATCCAGCATGCCTGTTGCGCGTGATCCCCAAAGCTGACCGATGGCAACGTCGCCTGCTTCCCAAAGCGCCTGTGTGGCGTTGGAATCAAACGTCAGGAAATCAGGGTTCGACAAATCAGCCAACGCCTTCAATGTGTTAAGCGCAAGAACGCCGCTTTCGTTGTTGATCGCAGGCTCGGCCGTTCCGGGCTTAAAGAAGTCCGCACCCGTACCGATGTACATGTTCACGAACTCTTCACCAAGGTTCCACCCTGTCTTCGAGTTCATCGCAAATGGATGCTCCATGATCCCGGCATCTTTGATTGCCTGACCAGCCGTAACGACTTCTTCATAAGACGTCGGGACTGCGACACCTGCCTGATCAAGGATGTCCTGACGCACAAAAAGGTGCTGTGCGTTTGCCATAAAGGCGATCGCCATGACCTTGCCGTCGATAGAGATCATCTGGTTTTTCTTGATGCCAGCGCCGTGCTTGGCGATCAGATCATCCAAGGGGCGGACCAGACCTTCGTTCAGCAAAGGCACAATCGACGAGTTCGCAACGATGGCCGCTGTGTACTGCGCCGGGTTTGCCGTCATCGCGGCGACCTGAATGTCGCGGTGTTCTGTTGTCAGGTTGGATTCTACCGTGACCGAGCCATTTGCACATTCCTTGGCACCTGCAACCAACGCCTGAATGGCGCCAAATTCGTTGCCAAGGATATTCACGTTGCCGCCCGACAAGCCGCAGTCGGCATATGCGGTTGATCCTATCAGCACGATGGCTGCGGACGCCGCGGTTGTCTTGAAAAAGTTCATGGTCAAAAGACCCCCTGTTTCTCCGCCCCTTCATGCGAGGGGCCTATTATTTCGGACGACATAGGTGTCGCCTCGCGCATAGTGCAAAGCAAGCGAAGCGAATCGCAAGCCTATTGCATACGATTGCAATTACACGGCATCATTGGGCCTCAACGCAAGAGAAATATTGCGATAGCAAAACAAAATGCATCATAAAATATTAAGTATTGCGTAGACTCTAGAATCGGACTTACGCTTGCATGCGTATGCAATCCGCAAGTATTGAACAGGGGATACGCCATGGCCGAGGTCCAGCTTCGCAACATTTCTAAGCGTTGGGGTGATTTTATTGGCGTTGCCAATTTCGACCTGACAATTGCTGATCGTGAGTTTCTCGTTCTGCTTGGGCCATCGGGCTGCGGCAAGACAACGACGATGCGCATGATCGCCGGTCTTGAAGACCCCAGCGCGGGCGATATCCTGATCGACGGCAAGCGCGTCAACGATCTTGATCCGAAAGATCGCGATGTCGCCATGGTGTTCCAAAGCTACGCGCTTTACCCGAACTTGGACGTCTACGAGAACATCCGCTTCCCGCTGAAAGTCCGTAAAATTGACCCCGCCACCCACAATGACGCCGTGATGCGCGCGGCAGAAATGGTTGAGCTTACCGAATTCCTGCACCGACGCCCCTCCGAATTGTCCGGTGGCCAGCGCCAGCGCGTTGCCTTAGCCCGCGCAATCGTGCGCCAGCCCAACGTCTTTTTGATGGATGAACCGCTCTCGAACCTGGACGCAAAATTACGTGTCTCGACGCGCGCGCAGATCAAAAACCTCAGCCACGAATTGAAGGTCACAACCGTCTACGTGACGCACGATCAGATTGAAGCTATGACGCTTGCCGACCGCGTCGTTGTCATGTCGCGCGGCATCGTGCAGCAGCTCGGCACCCCGACCGATATCTACGACAAACCCGCCAATACCTTCGTCGCAAGCTTCATCGGCAATCCGGCAATGAACCTGATGGAAGGCAGCCTGACGAACGGCGTTTTTGAAGGCAAAAACGTCCGCATCGAAGGTCTGCCGACACATCACAATGGCCCTATCACGCTCGGCTACCGTGCCGAAGACGCAGGGCTTGCTGACACAGGGGCCATAAGCGCGCCGATCTATTCGCTCGAACTTCTGGGCGATGCGACGATGGTCACTGTCAAAGCGGGCGGCGCGATGGTTTCGGTCAAAGCGCATAAGGACTACCGCGCCGAAATTGGCGATCCGGTGAGCGCTGATATTCCGGCAAGCATCTGCCACCTCTTCGACGCCACATCCGGCGAGCGGTTCGAATAAAGCACGAAACGCATCCCCGATGCGCTGGCGCGACGGGCTTTGCCGTCTGTGGCGCTGATCGACCTCTGCATTTCTAAGGACGCCTCATGACCCACGACGCCAAATCCGCCGAAACCCTTGCCGCAGTGCGCCGCATGGAAGACGGCCTCGCCGCTGGCGAAAACGACATGACGCAGTACTTCCACGAGGACTTCCTGTGGCGTGGCAATCAGGGGAGCGGCACCAAAGAAGGCGTCGACGCTTTCCGGAAAAACTGGCAACTCCCTATTCGCGCAGCCTTCACCGACCGCGACTACAAGACCGAAAAGTTCATGGCTGACGGTGAATGGGCCGCCTGTTTCGGCCATATCGAAGCCACGCATTCCGGCACCTTTATGGGCATTCCTGCGACCGGCAAGCGCGTCAAGATCCCTTACATGGATTTCTGGCGAGTCGAAGACGGCCGCATCGTCGACAATCCCGTGTCAGTCGATTTCGCAAGCGTTCTTATGCAGTTAGGCCACGACGTCTTTGATGGGGAAGGCTGGGAGCATTACGATAGCGGCGACAAAACACCGCCAACACCAGAACATTGATCCAAAGTCAGGACAAAGCGCATGACCATCACCCACCTCAAATCCGGCAAGCCTGAAAGCGAACGGGCCGAAGATGACGCACGCGTCCGCGCTGTCGTCGAGACGACGCTGAAAGACATCGAAACGCGCGGTGACGCCGCCATTCGCGACCTGTCTTCCAAATTTGACCGATATGAACCGCCAAGCTTCCGCCTCACACAATCCGAAATTGACGCGGCCATGCAAAGGGTCAGCGCGCGCGATATGGACGACATCAAATTCGCCCAAACGCAAATCCGCACCTTTGCCGAAGCCCAACGCGCCTCGATGACCGACATCGAAATTGAAACGCTCCCCGGCGTGATTTTGGGGCACAAAAACATCCCCGTGCAATCCGTTGGCTGCTACGTCCCCGGCGGCAAATTCCCGATGGTGGCCTCGGCCCACATGTCCGTGCTGACCGCGTCCGTCGCCGGCGTGCCCCGCATCGTCGCCTCGGCCCCGCCGCAAAAAGGCGAGCCGCACCCGGCCATCGTCGCGGCCATGCATATGGGCGGCGCGCACGAAATATTCGTCCTTGGAGGCATGCAAGCCGTCGGCGCCATGGCGATTGGCACTGAAACAATAGATCCCGTCCACATGCTCGTCGGTCCCGGCAACGTCTTCGTCGCCGAAGCCAAACGCCAGCTTTACGGCAGCGTCGGCATCGACCTTTTCGCAGGTCCCACCGAAACCATGGTGATCGCCGACACCACCGTCGACGCCGAGCTTTGTGCCACCGATCTTCTCGGCCAGGCCGAGCACGGCTACAATTCTCCCGCCGTTTTGCTCACCAATTCCCGAAAACTCGCAATCGAAACACTTGCGGAAATCGACCGCATCCTCGCGATCCTACCCACAGCGGAAACAGCGCGCACCTCGTGGAACGACTACGGCGAGGTGATCGTCTGCGACACCTACGACGAGATGCTGGTCGTCGCCAATGACATTGCCTCGGAACACGTGCAGATCATGACCGACCGCGATGATTGGTTTCTCGAACACATGCACAGCTACGGTGCATTGTTCCTCGGACCCCGCACCAATGTCGCCAACGGCGACAAAGTCATCGGCACGAACCACACTCTGCCAACCAAAAAGGCGGGCCGCTACACGGGCGGTCTGTGGGTCGGTAAATTCCTGAAAACACATAGTTATCAGCGCATCACTACAGACGAGGCCGCCACAATGATCGGCGAATATGGCTCGCGTCTTTGTATGCTTGAAGGGTTTGTGGGCCACGCCGAACAATGCAACATTCGCGTGCGGCGGTACGGCGGCAAGAACGTCGCCTACGGGACCGCAGCCGAGTAGAGACATGGCAAAACGCAAACCCGGAACTTACACAGGACTGGAGGATTTGGGCCGGGTACGGCTCTCGCCGCACTTCTTCATGCGCGATTTTCTCTATTCCGAGATCGGTAATTTCTACGGCAAACCCAATATCCCCGAAGACCCGGACCTTGCGATTGCTGCGGGCACCAAACTCTGCGCCGAAATTCTCGACCCGCTGTGCGAGACCTTCGGTCCGGTACACATCAGGTCGTCCTACCGCTCGCCTGACCTCAACCACTTTGGCGCGACAGACGTGAAACCACAGAAGTGTTCGCGCAACGAACTGAACTATGCCGGCCACATCTGGGACCGGCGCGATGCGGCGGGGCGCATGGGCGCCACTGCCTGCATCGCCGTTCCATGGTTCGCCGATCAGTTTGGGAAGGGCCGTGACTGGTGCGACCTCGCATGGTGGATCCACGACCATCTCGACTACCACCAGTTATATTTCTTCCCGAAACTCGCGGCCTTCAATGTGACATGGCGCGAAGCGCCCGAGCGCTCTATCCTGAGTTACGTGGCCCCGAAGGGAAAGCTATACGCCGACGGAAAAATACCGCCCGAGGACGCGGCAACCCGAAAACCACGCTACGCCGACTTCCCGCCGCTTCGCGGCATCGCATACCCAAAGGCCTCGATGTGACCCTACCCAAAACACCTTCCTTCCGCCTTGATGGCAAGCGCGCGCTGGTCGCCGGGGCTTCATCCGGTATCGGCACAGGCTGCGCCGTTGCCCTCGCCGAAGCCGGGGCCCACGTCACGCTTGCTGCCCGCCGCGAAGCGCCGCTTCAGGCGCTCGCTGACAAGATGGGCGCGGAAGGTTTCAGCGTCGATATCCTGCCGCTGGATGTGGCCGACATCGCCGCGACCGATACGGCCCTATCTGCCAACGGACCCTTCGACATCCTTGTGAATTCCGCCGGTCTTGCCCGTCATACGCCCGCTCTTGATACAACGCCGCAAGACTACGACGCCGTGTCGGACCTGAACGTCAAAGGCGCTTATTTCCTAACACGCGCCGTCGCGCGCGGTCTTGTCGAGGCGCAAAAACCCGGCAGCCTGATCAACATCTCCAGCCAGATGGCGCATGTCGGCGGCATCGATCGCGCGGTTTATTGCGCCACAAAACACGCCGTCGAAGGCTTCACCAAATCCATGGCGATCGAATGGGGCAAGCGTGGCATTCGCGTCAACACCATCTGCCCGACCTTCATCCGGACCCCTCTTACCGAACAAACCTTCGACAACCCCGAGCGCGTCGCGTGGATCGAAGAAAAGATCAAACTGGGCCGCATAGGCGAAGTCAGTGATATCATGGGCGCGGTCACTTACCTCGCGTCTGAAGCATCCTCGCTTGTTACCGGAACCTCGCTTTTAATCGACGGGGGCTGGACCGCAGACTGATGGCACAGGGCAAAATCACCTCCCTTGATGTGGCGCGCCTTGCAGGCGTCAGCCAATCCGCCGTCAGCCGTGTCTTCACGCCGGGCGCCTCGGCAAGTCCGACCACAGCCGCCAAAGTCAAGAAAGCCGCGCTGGAACTCGGCTATCGTCCCAACCCCATCGCACGCGCCATGATCACCGGCAAAAGCCGCATTATCGGCCTGTTGGTCGCCTACCTCGACAATCAGTTTTACCCGGTTGCACTTGAACGCCTCTCTGCCGCTTTGCAGGAACGCGGCTACCATATCCTTGTTTTCATGGCGAAAAACTCAACCGATGGCGTTGAAGAGATCGTGCAGGAACTTCTCGACTATCAAGTCGACGGTATCGTCGCCGCCAGCGTCGCGGTAAACGGAGATCTTGCCGAGCGCTGCGCAGATGCAGGCATTCCGGTGGTCCTTTTCAACCGGGGACAAGACGGCTCGGGGCTGTCCACAGTCACCTCCGCCAACTTCGATGGAGGCCGCAAGGTCGCCGATTTCCTTGCCGCAGGTGGCCATAAACGCGTCGCCCACATCGCAGGCTGGTCCGGGTCCTCCACAGGTCGCGACCGTCAACGCGGGCTGATCGAAGGCCTTGCCGCCCACGGATCGGAACCCACGCATCTCATCGACGGCATGTACAATCGCGACACCGCCGCCGAAGCGGCGCGCCAGCTTATGACGCTACCCGAACCGCCCGATGCAATCTTTGTCGGCAACGATCACATGGCATTTGCCGTCATGGATGCGATCCGCAGCGACCTTGGCCTGTCCATTCCCGGTGACGTTTCAATCGTCGGCTACGATGATGTGCCGCTTGCATCGTGGGGGGCTTACGACCTCACAACCGTGCGCCAACCGGTCAATCGTATGGTCGACGCCACCATCGAAACGCTTCTGGGCGAAATTGATTCCGTCGACCGCCCCGGACAGAAAACCGAAATCGAAGGACCGCTCATCGTGCGCGGCTCGGCCCGAAAACCCACAGGATGGACGCGATGAAAGGCTTCTCGAACCGCTGGAAAGATTTTCCAGACTACATCATCGGCATCACCAAAGAGATCTGGGAAGACCGCGGCATTGCCACGCTTCACGACTACTATGCCAAAGACATCCCCGTGCGTTCGCCCATGGGTGTTCAGCGCGGCAACCAGGCCGTCATCGCCTCGACCATGGCGACAATTAACGAATTTCCCGACCGCGAATTATTGGGCGAAGACGTCATCTATTCCGACGACCCCGAGCACGGGCTTTTGTCCTCGCACCGCCTGCTGACCAAAGCCACCCACACCCGCGACGGCCAATTCGGAGCCGCCACCGGCAAACACTGGGTCGTCCGCGTCATCGCCGACTGTGCGGCAAAAAACGACACAATCTACGATGAATGGCTGGTGCGCGACTACGGCGGAATGGTCCGTCAAATGGGCATGGACCCGCGCGATTACTCTGCCCAAATCATCGAAAGCGAGGGTGGCGCAGACAAAGCGAGCAAACCCTTCACTCTGGATTCCGACATCGAGGGTGACTATAAAGGTCGCGGCAATGCAAACGAATGGGGCGCAAAATACGCCGCAACGTTGAGCCGCATTATGGACCACGATTTCAACCACATCGTGAACGACTACGACCGCGCCGCCATCGGCGAATACGCGGGCGCACAAACCGCCATTGGCCGTGACGAGATGGTGAAGTTCTGGGTTGGCCTCAGATCATCTTTCCCCTCGGCCACTTTCACCATCAACCACCAGATCGGCATGGACGGCGATATGCTTAGCCCGCGCGCGGCGATCCGTTGGTCGCTTGACGGCATTCACGACGGCTGGGGCACATTTGGCAAACCCACCGGCGCACACGTCCACGTCTTCGGCATGTCCCACGCAGAATTCGGCCCCTGGGGCCTGCGTCGCGAATTCACGCTTTACGATGAGATCGCGATCTGGAAGCAGATCCTGATGGCCCAAGGCTGATGGATAACCACGTGGCACATATGTTCACCGAAGCTGAAGTCGAAGAAATGCTTGGCCCCCGCATGCGCAAAGTGGCCCACGAAACCGATCAGCTCCGCGCCCAACTCGCCGACAAGGAAACTTGATATGACTGCGCAAATTGTCCGTTACGGCGAACTTCAACCGTGCAAAACTGCCTTCATCGACGCCCATACGCCGGGCTCGAACCAGAAGGAAAACTTCACAATCATCGGCGGCGGCGTGTCGGAAAGCCCGGATCAACACGTCCACATCGCTGACCCCATCGGCTTCAATATCGGCGCGGCGGGGCAACCGCCAAAATGCCGAAACTCGCTCCACTCCCACCGCACCGCAGAAGTCTTCTTCGTCGCCAAAGGGCGCTGGCGGTTCTTCTGGGGTCGCTGGGGCAATGCGGGCGAAGTAACACTGGAAGAGGGTGACATCATAAACATCCCGACCGGCATTTTTCGCGGCTTTGAAAACATCGGTATCGACTACGGAATGATCATGGCGATCCTTGGCGGTGACGACGCCGGCGGAGGGGTCATCTGGGCGCCGCAAGTCATCACCGACGCTGCCGACCACGGCCTGGTCTTGTCCGAAAAGGGCAAACTCTACGACACCAAGAAAGGCCAAAGCCTGCCCGCCGGCGTGCAGCCCATGCCACTTCTAAGCGACGCGGAACTGGCCGCCTTCCCTGAACCGACAACTCTCGATGTCGTGCCGCACTACGTCGCGCGCTATTGGGACATGATGGCTCTGGCGGACAAGCAACCTGCGAAAGTCATTGGCGAAAACGCGATGCTGCGCGACAAGCCCGGCTTCGAAGTCGAGTTCCTCACACGCGGGTCCCTCCCTGACGCGCCATACAAAGTCGCGACCAACGAGGTCCTGATGCCCGTACGCGGCCATTGGCGCGCCGATGTTAATGGGGACACCAATACCCTCGCTCCCGGCGATACCTGCCTTGTGAAGCCTGGCGCAAATCTCCATCTCGCCCCGTCGATGACGGGGGAAGCCAGCCTTTATCGCATCCGATCCACCACCGATGCTGCGGGCCTTACGTGGAGACCCTAGTCTTCAACCTTCGCCACTACGCTCGGTCAAACAGACCAATCCTTTTCGCGAGTATCCCGCACTTTGACAGCAAAACGTAAGCAAACCCTGAACATAAAGAACGCCAGCACCGACGCGATACCGACGTTAAACCGACGTTGCACCGACATAGCCAAATTGACCCGGAGAACTGCCCCATGACCATCCTGTCCACCCACGTCGGAAGCCTTCCACGCAGCCAGGACGTCGTCGATCAAATCTTCGCCCGTGAACGCAAAGAACCTTACGATTACGCTACCTTCGACAAAGTTATGGCCGACCACGTCGACATGCTTGTTCGCCGCCAGAAAGAGGCCGGCATCGACATCGTCAGCGACGGCGAAACCTCGAAAATTTCCTACGCAACATACGTCAAAGACCGCTACACCGGCTTCGACGGCGACAGTCCCAGAAACGCCCCCGCAGACTTACAACTGTATCCAACTTATCTCAAACGCCTCGCAAATGATGGCGGCACACCCAAGTACGCGCGCCCCATGTGCGTGGACGAAGTCACGTCAAAAGGGCAAGGTGAGTTGGACAAAGACATCGCCAATCTGAAA
>CAJQNG010000149.1 GCA_905479635.1 uncultured Boseongicola sp.
CCCTCACCCCGCCAGAACGCCGCTATTGGGCTAACGGCGCGACCGGGTTTAAGTCAATGCGATGTCGAGCAGCTTTGGGCGCGTCACGGCGAGGAAATAGAGGTGTTCGCTCAGGTGGCCCATCTAAAACTTGCCTCCCTGCCCGTTTCTGTGGCGCAGCAGCGGCTTACAAAGCGTCAACGCGAGGCTTTGGAATGGATCAGTGAAGGCAAAACCACTCAGGATGTGGCGACGATCATGGGGCTGACCACTGCCACGGTCGAAAAGCATCTGAGGAAGGCGCGCGAAGCGCTGCAGGTGGAAACCACGGCGCAGGCCGTGATGAAAGCATCGCTGCAACGACAGTTTTTGTCTTTGAAACCTGAACATTCACGCACGGCTCTAATGTTGGTGAAATCTTCACGCTGTAGTCATGCATAATGCGTCGGTATGGAATACCATACTTCACTTAGGTCAATTTGCTTGTCATATTGAAGATGTTCCGTGAGTGGAGGCTTTGTCCTTGGGAACGTCCTTCTGGCATCATCCGTAATTTCGGGTGGAACCGTGAGGGGGTCGGGTAACCGACGCCGGCCTGATGGCGCATTTTACGCCGAACGGTCGGCAATTTTCTGAGCGAGTATGGCCCGCGCCAGTTCCTCATCCCCATTGGCCGCGCGCGTGGTGGGTCAAGGTACTAGGCGGAGCTGCGTCCCGGCAGCTCCACCTTTTGTTTTTTAGGATCAGCCCTGGGCGACCTTGGCGACCTCTGCGGCGAAGTCTTCTTCTTTTTTGTCAACGCCGTCACCCACTTTGAGGCGGACGAAACCAGTTATGGTCACGCCCGCAGCTTCGGCGGCTGCTCCGACGGTTGTTTTGCCGTCATCGCTTTTGACGTAGGCTTGGTTCAGCAACGTGACTTCGGACAGCCATTTTTGCATCCGTCCGCCTATCATCTTTTCGATGACCGCTTCGGGTTTGCCACTTTCGCGGGCGATATCCATCTGGATCGCCTTTTCTTTCTCGACAACCGCTGGATCAAGATCCGCCTCAGAGAGCGAGACCGGGTTGATGGCTGCGATATGCATGCCAACGCCGCGTGCAAACTCTTCATCGTCGCCGGTGAAAGCCACAAGAACACCGATATTGCCCATGCCTTCAGCAGCGGCATTGTGAACGTAGGTCGTCACATTGTCGCCGGTCAGCTTCGCCATGCGGCGTACGCCCATGTTCTCACCGATTTTCGCAACCGCGTCGGTTACGATGTCTGCGATCGGCTTACCGTTGATCTCTGCCGCTTTAAGGGCTTCGAGATCGTCCACAGTTGCCGCGACAGCCGCGATACCCGCGACCATTGCCTGGAACTCGGCGTTTTTCGCCACGAAGTCGGTTTCCGAGTTGATCTCGACAGCGACAGCGGTGCCGCCCGAAGCCGAAACGCCGACAAGGCCTTCCGCCGCAGTGCGACCGGATTTTTTTTCAGCTTTTGCCAGACCCTTGGTGCGCAACCAGTCCTGAGCGGCATCCATGTCACCGTCAGTTTCCGTAAGCGCTTTTTTTGCGTCCATCATACCTGCGCCGGATTTCTCGCGCAGCTCTTTCACAAGTGCAGCCGTGATTGCCATTTCGGCTCTCCTCAAATGTAATCGGTGCGGGCGCGACCTTGGCCGCGCCCTGTATCAGACATCAGACAGCCAGAGCCTTACTCGGCTTTGGCGTCCGCTTCAGCAACCGGAGCTTCAGCAACCGGAGCAGCTTCCGGTTGGATTGCTTCTTCGACCGCTTCTTCCAAAGCGCCAAGATCAACGCCAGCGGCGCCGAGCTGAGCGCTCATTCCGTCAAGAGCGGCGCGGCTGGCGAGATCGCAATAGAGTGCGATTGCACGGGCTGCGTCGTCGTTACCGGGGATGATGTAGTCGATGCCGTCGGGCGAACAGTTCGTGTCGACGATAGCCACAACCGGGATTCCAAGCTTCTTGGCTTCGGCGATCGCGAGGTCTTCCTTGTTCACGTCAATGACGAAGATCAAGTCAGGCACGCCGCCCATTTCGCGGATACCACCAAGCGAGGCCTGAAGTTTGGTCTGCTCACGCTCCATTCCAAGACGCTCTTTCTTGGTGAGGCCTTCGGCACCGTTTTCCATCTTCTCGTCAATAGCTTTCAGGCGCTTGATCGACTGGGAAACAGTTTTCCAGTTGGTCAACGTGCCGCCAAGCCAACGGTGGTTCATGTAATATTGTGCGCAACGCTCTGCGGCATCTGCAACCGGCTTTTGAGCCTGACGCTTCGTTCCGACAAAGAGGATGCGACCGTTCTTGGCAACTGTGTCACGGATAACGTTCAGAGCCGCGTCCAACATTGGAACGGTCTGTGTAAGATCCATGATGTGGATGCCATTCCGGGCACCATAGATGAATTCGCCCATCTTAGGGTTCCATCGCGGGGTCTGGTGACCAAAGTGTACGCCAGCTTCCAAGAGCTGACGCATCGTAAATTCTGGGAGCGCCATGTCCATATTCCTTTCCGGTTTCGCGCCTGAGCAGAGCCATCAAGGGATTTCTCCCAACCGGCGGATCGTTCGAGGATTTCTCCCTCGAGGACCCAAGCTCTGCCTGTGAAGTGCGCGCCAAGTAGGCCGGATAGCCTGGGATTGCAAGCCTTTCGGCGGCCGCCAAGCAAATACACGCGCGTAGGCGCGCGCTTTGACGCTTTTTCACCAAGAAGAAGGGGTGACGCCCGCCCTGCCCTGCGGTAAGACCCATGCGCTTTGGTAAGGATTTAAGCCACATGTCGCGCATTCTGATCACATCGGCCATCCCCTATATCAACGGGATCAAGCATCTCGGAAATTTGGTAGGATCACAGCTACCTGCGGACCTTTATGCGCGTTACATGCGCGCGCGTGGACATGAGGTTTTGTTTCTCTGTGCGACGGACGAACATGGCACGCCTGCCGAGTTGGCTGCCGCCAAGGCCAATAAGCCGGTGGCAGACTACTGCGCCGAGATGTGGGCGGTTCAAAAGGAATTATCGGACGGGTTCGGTTTGTCGTTTGACAAGTTCGGACGGTCTTCGTCGGAGCAGAACCGCGCGCTAACGCAGCATTTTGCGGAAAAATTGGCGGATGCCGGGCTGATTGAAGAAGTTGTGGAGTCTCAGGTCTATTCTCACGCCGACGGGCGGTTCTTGCCGGATCGCTACATCGAGGGCACCTGCCCCAACTGCGGCTATGATAAAGCGCGCGGCGATCAGTGCGAAAACTGCACCAAGCAGTTGGACCCCACTGATTTGATCGAGCCACGGTCCGCTATTTCGGGGTCAACCGATCTGGAAGTACGCGAGACCAAACACCTTTACCTTAAGCAACGCAGCTTGCGCGGCGAATTGGCGGACTGGATCGAAAGCAAACACGACTGGCCGATCCTGACGACGTCGATTGCGAAGAAGTGGCTCAACGACGGTGATGGACTTCAAGATCGCGGGATTACGCGGGACCTGGATTGGGGCGTGCCGGTTAAGCGCGGGGACGCGCCGTGGCCCGGGATGGAAGACAAGGTTTTCTACGTCTGGTTCGATGCCCCGATCGAATACATCGCTTGTGCAAAGGAATGGACCGATGGTCTGGGCCGCCCAGATGCGGAATGGGAACGCTGGTGGCGCACCGACAAGGGTGCCGACGACGTGAAATACGTCCAGTTTATGGGCAAAGATAACGTGCCGTTCCATACACTGTCTTTCCCTGCGACAATTATTGGGTCGCGCGAGCCGTGGAAGATGGTCGATTTTATCAAGTCGTTCAATTACCTGAATTACGACGGCGGGCAGTTCTCGACGTCGCAGGGACGCGGTGTGTTCATGGATCAGGCTTTGGAAATTCTGCCGGCGGATTATTGGCGCTGGTGGTTGTTGAGCCATGCGCCCGAAAGCTCGGACAGCGAGTTTACCTGGGAGAATTTCCAAACATCGGTGAATAAGGATCTCGCGGATGTCTTGGGTAATTTCGTCAGCCGTATCACAAAGTTCTGCCGCTCGAAATTTGGCGCAGAAATACCGTCGGCCGGCGAATGGGGGGCGGACGAAGAAGCGCTGATCGCGCGTCTGGAAGAAGGTTTGGCTAAGTTTTCGACCCAAATGGAAGCCATCGAAGTGCGCAAAGCTTCGGCTGAATTGCGCGCACTTTGGGCTTTGGGTAACGAGTATTTGCAGTCATCGGCACCTTGGTCAGTCTATAAAGAAGACCCGGATCGTGCGGCGGCGATTGTGCGGCTCGCTTTGAATTTGGTACGTATTTATGCGGTCATTTCAGCGCCGTTTATCCCCGAGGCGTCGGCCCGGATGCTGAGTTCAATGAACACTCTTGATATGGAATGGCCGGACGATATGCGTGCGGCATTGAACGCTTTGCCTGCGGGTCATGAATTCGTCGTGCCGGAAGTTCTGTTCCGCAAAATCACCGATGAAGAGCGTGAAGAGTGGCAAGCAAAGTTCTCGGGGCGGCGGACTTAAACGCGCGCCCTGCCCTGTTTGACGCATCAAACATTGGAGCACTGATGATTCAGACGCAAAACCTCCAGTAAATGGCGCTTTCGGCCCAGACCGGCGCAGCGTGGGCTTCTTAGCTGCATAGAAATGCAGCGATAG
>CAJQNG010000150.1 GCA_905479635.1 uncultured Boseongicola sp.
CGGCCAACCCTTCCGCATGCGCGCGCTGACAATGTTTCTGGATTACGCACGACAGTTCGATGACATCTGGTGGACAACACGCGAAGAGATCGCCGAGTGGTATTTGCAGCACCATGCGGAGCATATCTGTGGGTCCGGTCAGAGGTCCGCTTTGGTGCAGGTTTCTCGGACGCCTCACGGGCGGTTTGGGTGGCGCGATGCGTTGCCTGGCGTCGGAGAAGCGCTCAAGCGGGAAATCGCGGGGTTAGGCTTGGTGGATCGGCTGTGACTATGGGGATTTGGGGAATGCAGGTGCTTTGGATCTGACGGTGCAAGCTGGGTGCGCGGGGTTTGTTCGGACAACCGCAGCATGCGGTTTGTGGTCTTTTGGCCGATTTGGGTCACGTCCCATCGGTGGCAACGGCTTTTGCCTCTGCAGTATTTGGATTTGCGCATGACGGTTGGTCCGCAGGCGATGTAGCGTACGACGACGGTTGTGATTTTCGATGTGCGGCGCGCGGATCATGCGGCAGCCCTCGCTGTTGTTGGCGGTGCTCTGGGATGTTGTTGTGGCTCAAACGTTTCCACGATGATCAACCGTCCGCCGCAACACGGGCAAGGCAGCGCGAGGACGCGGGGAGGCGCATCGTTATCGTCGAGGCTGTCGCTATCGGAGCCACCCTGCTCTGGCATCTTGGCCCCGAGCAGGTGCCTGATCCTGGCGATATTTGCCGCTCGGTTGCCGTTTCCGAAGAAGCCGTAATGGCGAATGCGGTGCTGGCCCTTGGGCAGAACATGGATCAGGATCCGGCGGATGAACTCATCGATCGCCAATGTCATGGTGGTGTGCCGACCTGGGCCACTGACGCGGTAGTCCTTGACGCGGAATGTGACGCCGCGCTGGTCCACACGGATCAGGCGGCTGTTGGAGGTTGCGACACGGTGCGTGTAACGCGACAGGTACGCCAGCACCGCCTTCGGCCCTGCGAAGGGCTCCTTGGCATACACGACCCACTCGATCTTGCGCAGCGGTTGCAGGAAAGCCAGGAAGGCCGCACGGTCAACAAGCTCAGCATGGTCGCCGAAGAAGCGCAGCTTCCCGGCTTTGTGCAGCCTGGCCAAGCCTTCCAGAATGAGGCGCCGGTATAAGCGGGACAGGACCCGGACGGAGAGGAAGAAGTTCTTGCGGCTGGCGATCCACTCGGTGCCATCTTCAGACAGGCCGCCGCCCGGAACGATCATGTGGGCATGCGGATGATGCGTCATTGCCGAGCCCCAGGTGTGGAGAACCGACGTGATCCCAACCCGTGCGCCCAGATGTTTGGGATCGGCTCCGATCTTGACCACCGTGTCCGCGCTCGCCCGCATCAGCAGATTGTAGATTGCGCGTTTGTTCTGGTACGCGATGTCAGCGATGGGCTTGGGCAGCGTGAAGACCAGGTGGAAATACCGCACGGGCAGCAGTTCGGCCTCGCGCGCTGCCAGCCAGGACTTCGCCGCCCCCACCTGACATTTGGGGCAGTGGCGGTTGCGGCAGGAATTGTAGGCGATATGCCCGTGTGCGCAGGCTTCACACCGCGCGACATGGCCGCCGAGCGCCGCCGTCCGGCAGCGCTCTATGGCGCTCATCACCTTCAACTGATCGAGACTGATGTGACCCGCATTGGCTGCCCGCCAGGCAGCACCATGGGCGCGGAAGATATCCGCAACCTCCAGCCGTGACTGAGGCAAGGCGGCTTATGAAGCGCCTTTCTTGCCCTTCTTGCGCTTCGCCCCGGTCAGATCGTCAAGCGGGCTCTCAACCGCCGAGATCATGCCGGTCGCGACGCTCGCATAACGCGCCGTCGTGGTCAGCTTGGTATGCCCGAGCAGCGCCTGTATGACCCGGATGTCCACCCCGCGTTCCAGCAAATGGGTGGCAAAGCTATGTCTCAACGTATGCAGTGTGACCGGTTTGGTGATGCCTGCCGCCCGCGCCGCCTGCTTGAACAGGCGAGAAATCTGGCGGGCCGAGAGATGCCTGCCTCGATATCCGGGAAAGAGAACACGATCGGGCCCGGGCACTTGCCTGTCCTGGCCGGTTGGCCGTTCGGTCCACCAGGCGCGCAACAGGTCGAGAATGTCCGCGGGCAGCATGACATTGCGATCCTTGCGGCCTTTCGATTGCACAATGCGGATGATCTCCTGGGCGCCGTCGATGTCGCCAACCTGGAGCCGCACGACTTCGCCCGCGCGCAGCCCGCACCCATAGGCCAGCGACAGCATGACTTTCGCCTTCAGGCTGGGCGCCATCGCCAGAATGCGTCTGATCTCCTCCTTGCTTAGAACAAGGGGCACCTTCACCGGTTCTTTCAGATGGAATATCTCGGCCACCAGATCATGCCGCCGCATCGTGACCCGAAACACAAACTTGATGCCCGTCATGGTCTGATTGCGGGTGCAAATGCTTGTGTCGCTCTCGATCAGATGCTGCTGGAACCCCTTCACATCGTCCGGCGTCGCCGTCTCTGGGGACCGCCCGAGCCAGGCCGCAAATCGCTTGCAGGCCCGCAGGTGGCTGGTCTGTGACGCCGGACCAAGATTGCGCGCGCTCA
>CAJQNG010000151.1 GCA_905479635.1 uncultured Boseongicola sp.
CAGCACCGTATTTTCCATGAGCGGCTCCCCAATGCCGATACTCGCCGGCCTTGCTTGGGGCGGATTGGCAGTCGTATTGCGATTGAGGCAAAATGCACCAGACGGACAAAAGCCTAGAAAAACTGCGTACGCTGACGAGAACACTGTAACTTTCGGTGGCGCACTTGAACGCGGCAACCAAGCCAAGAACGACCTCTCCCGGAAAATAAAAGCTTTTATCGAAGAGAAAGTGCAGGAAAGGCGTAAGCAGAATTCTCAGGTGGGAAGTATGGCTGAGGAAATCACGAAGCTTAAGAAGCTTCACGAGGACGGCGCTCTGTCCGATGACGAGTTCGCCGCCGCAAAAGCCAAATTATTAAGTTAGAGGGCGGGCGCCTGCCCGTAAGGCACCATTTTATGTATTCCTTGCAGCGTGCCGAGGAACCTAACCCCGAAGACTGTCACGTCTCAATGAGGGGGTACCACTCAAGACGCAAACTCTCTAGGTGCGGAAAACCCTCGCCCCCCCCCTGCACGCGCACTGAGATCAGTTTAAAAGGGGGGTAGGGGTACAGGGCCTGAAATAGCGGTCTGTCTATATCTCAGGCGCCATCTTCATATGCCGCTTAGGCTTTGATTTGCCCAAACGCTACATTTGAGGAAATATTTCCACTGCCCTCCGCTGCTTACTAAATGCTTACTAAGCATTCGGCGCATTCTGCGAGGTTACTGTAAGTCATTGATTTTAATGGTGGGCGACCCTGGAATCGAACCAGGCGTGCGTCTCCGCGAGGGAGTTACAGTCCCCTGCCACACCTTGCGGCCTGTCGCCCACACGCGGACCATAGCTTTGGCCTGCGCGGTCAGATATCGCCGTGGAAGGGATGGGTCAACACCAAAATCACTGCCTTCAGATGACACTTGTCATCTCGGGGCCTGCACCGCACAACCAAACCTGCAAGAAGGAGCGTACTGTTATGAAGAAGCCAATGTGGGTCGTCGAAAAGGAAAAGGCGCGCCGTCAGGCGGCTTCGGAGACGCTTTGGCTCTTTGGAATACACGCCGTGCGCGATGCCCTGGAAAACTCAAGCCGCGAAAAGCTGCGCTTGATCGTGACAAAAAACGCAGCTGACCGGTTGGGCGAGGCGATCCCTGCGTCGGGACTGACGCCGGAAATCGCTGATCCGCGCAAGTTTCCGGCTCCGATTGACCCTAGTTCGGTTCATCAGGGCGCGGCTTTGGAGGTGCGGCCGCTGAACTGGGGGGGCGTGCAGGAACGACTGTCGGATGCCGGGCCGCGCGGCATTGCGCTGTGTCTGGATCGCGTAACTGACCCGCACAACGTTGGGGCAATATTGCGGTCGGCAGAAGTTTTTGGGGCCTCGGCGGTGATCGCGACCGCGCGCCATGCTGCGCCTGAAACCGGCGCTTTAGCCAAGACGGCCTCGGGCTCCCTTGAGCGGCAACCTTATCTGCGAGTGGCCAATCTGGCGGCCGCGATGGAGGAGCTACGGGAGATGGGATATTTGTTGATCGGGCTTGACGGCGCGGTGGAGACCCCATTGGAAACGGCTTTGGCAGTGGCTTCAGATCGGCCCGTCGCACTGGTCCTTGGGGCTGAGGGGCCAGGACTTCGCGAAAAAACGCGCGAGACCTGCGATGTGGTGGCTCATATCCCATTTGCACGCGATTTTGGCTCGCTTAACGTCTCAAATGCTGCGGCGATTGCCCTATATGCTGCAGGACGTCGCTAAGGAGCCCGAACCCATGCAGCATTCGCCGAAGATCGCCACCTGCTGTTATTGCGGTTCGCGCGCGGCACTTATTCTTGGAGGAGAAGACCGCCACGAGCTTGCCTGCTCGAACTGCGGTGCGCCGCTTCATGAGTTGAAGATGCTCAAGACAGATGCTCGAGGAGATCGCAAATTGGTACATCCGTCGTTAATACGTACGTCAAACAGACCTTCGAAGGCCCATCGCGCGGAGAAATCGAAGCCGAGAAAGAGTAGACGAAGTTTGAAGCGTCGTTTCAAGTCCTCGCTTTGGGATATCGCCGAGGATGTTTTTGAAGAGGTTTTTGACATTTTCGACTAGGATTTTGCACTAAATCTCATGCATTTGGCGCGGCGCGGTCACATGGGCGCGACATGACTTTCGGCGGTTCGACCGACTTTCCATCTTTGCTTAAACAGAACTCCGTAAAGGACCTTAGCAATGCTAAATAGACCCGCTTTTTCTGATCGCCGCCGCAACTGCAGTGCCGGCGACCGCCCTTCTGTCGCAATCTGCGGTCGCTGCTGAGCCACTGGTCAACGCAACAGGTGATATCGCGATCAAAGGCTATGATCTCGTGGCCTATTTCACTGAAGGCAAGCCGGCTAAGGGTGTTCCCCGGTTATCCTCGCAATGGGAAGGCGCGATGGTCCATTTCGCAAGTGCGGCCCACACGGAGATGTTTGATGCGGATCCCGAAGCTTTTGCGCCTAAATACGCCGGCTACTGCGCTTATGCGGTGTCGAAAAGCTATACGACGTCGACTGATCCGTCGGCATGGACAATCCATGAGGTCCGTCTCTATCTTGATTACTCGCGGTCGGTGTGGGTACTTTGAAACTTGAAACGTAACGACCATATTGTGTCGGCAGATGCGAACTGGCCGCGCGTGCTGGAAGGCTAAAATGCCGCAGCGGAAGGTGATCACAACTTCGGGAAGCCGACTTCCTTCCGGGCCGCATGACCCCATGTGATTTACGTGGCGTGGGTCCGGAACACCTGCGCTGACTAACTGTCCCTCGTTCCGTGACTGGCGCCCGGTGCCTTGGCACCGGGCGCCTTTTTCAGTTGGCCAATGGTTTTAGATAATGATCCCTTCGGACGAACGCGTCGCACGCGCATTGCTGGAAACGCGGAACATCGCCCTTGTCGGGGCGTCGATCAAGCCCGCGCGCGCCAGTCATAGTGTTGGCAATTATTTGGCTTCGGTTGGCTATCGAGTGATCCCGGTGAATCCCTTGTATGTTGGCGAGATGCTGTTTGGTCAGACCGTGGTAGG
>CAJQNG010000152.1 GCA_905479635.1 uncultured Boseongicola sp.
TGGTATTAGCTTAACTCTGGCGTAACGCGGGCGAGGAGACACGTGCATGTCGGATGAAGCAGACGACGATATCGTACTGGATGAACTTGATGACGGCGAGTTAGTGCTGCAAATGCACGACGACCTCTATGACGGTCTGAAAGAAGAGATCGAAGAGGCTGTAAATATCCTTCTTGGGCGGGGCTGGATCCCTTACAGAGTTCTGACCGAAGCCTTGGTTGGTGGCATGACGATCGTCGGGAATGACTTCCGCGACGGCATTCTGTTCGTTCCAGAAGTGCTTTTGGCCGCAAACGCGATGAAGGGTGGCATGTTCATCCTGAAGCCGCTTCTGGCCGAAACCGGCGCGCCGCGTATGGGCAAAATGGTGATCGGCACGGTGAAAGGCGACATTCATGACATCGGCAAGAATTTGGTATCGATGATGATGGAAGGCGCCGGTTTCGAGGTTGTGGATCTTGGCATTAACAACGCGGTTGAAGCCTACCTTGAGGCGATGGAAACCGAAGAGCCTGATATCCTTGGGATGTCCGCGCTTCTGACCACCACTATGCCTTACATGAAGGTCGTGATCGACACGATGGTCGCGCAAGGCATCCGGGACGATTACGTTGTTCTGGTAGGTGGCGCTCCGCTGAACGAAGAGTTTGGCAAAGCCATTGGCGCAGACGCCTATTGCCGGGATGCGGCGGTTGCCGTGGAAACCGCAAAATCGTTTATGCAGCGAAAGCATAATCAGATGGCCGCCAACTAGGGTGCTATTTGATGAGGTGCTGGCCAGAGTTGCCGCAAATCAATAGGCTTCAGGCATGACGCGCCCGAGCCTTCCAGATGACGATACACTGACACATAACGGCTTGGACGCTTCGCGCGTCGGGCGTGTGTTGGTTTTGGCATGTGGTGCCTTGGCACGTGAAATTCTTGCGGTCACGAAGGGCAACGGATTTCAACATATCGACCTGCACTGCCTGCCGGCAATTTTGCACAACCATCCCGAACGCATCGTTCCTGCCGTCACCGAAGCGGTTGCGGCATATCGGGAAAGTTATGAGACGATTTTTCTGGCCTATGCCGATTGCGGTACCGGCGGGCAATTGCAAAAAGCGGCGCGGGACCTTGGCGTGATGATGTTGCCTGGACCGCATTGCTATGCATTCTTTGAGGGCGCCGACGGGTTCGTTGAACGCGCGGCGGACGAATTCACGGCCTTTTATCTAACAGACTTTCTCGTGCGCCAGTTTGACGCGTTTGTCTGGCAGCCGCTAGGTCTGGATCGGCACCCAGAATTACGGGACACATATTTTGGACATTATGAAAAGTTGGTCTATCAGGCCCAGACCGACGACCCTGCCTTGACCGCACTGGCCATTGAGGCCGCTGCGCGACTTGGACTTGAGTTTGAATACCGCTTTACCGGCTACGGCGACTTAAAAGTAGCTTTGGAAGATTTTCGCGACGCACCGTAGCGCATTTTTAACCCTCACCGTGGTATCGCTTGCGCATTTTTTGGTTGAGGCGAGATATGTGATTCAGACTTGGTGTCGTTTTAGCGTGAGATGGATGGGCCGGCGTTCCCTCGGCCGGCTCTGTCGAGCCGTGGTTTGACACGACGATGAACCGCCCACGATTATTTTGGAAATAGGTACATTTACGATGAATAATGTGCTGCGCACCTTCCGCAGTCACTTTATCAACACTGAATTTGTTGGTGCAACGCCTGAGGCGTCGGTCGTTCTGATACAGATCACCCTCCTATTGGGAGGTTTGATCAATTGTCTGCGGCGCGGATTCGGCAGACCTGACTATCCGGTCTTGCTTGCGGTCATCGCCAGATCGCGCACCCGTTGGATCATTGCGCGCAATCCGTTGGACCGTTGGGCCGACAAATGGTCGTTTAATCCAAGGCGGCCAAGTTCGCCTGCGGCATCTACCTTCAGCACATCAGAGACCGTCAAGCCTTCATAAAGCGCGTGCAGAACCGCAATAAGGCCTTGCACGATCATTGCATCGCTTTCACCACGAAAGCGAAACACCGCATCGGGGCCAGCGCCTTCAATCTCGGGAAGCAGCCATACCTGACTGGCGCAGCCATCCACCTTGGTCGCGGGAACGCGGAACGCGTCTTCCAGCGGCGGCATCGCCTTGCCCATGTCGATCACATGGCGATAGCGATCTTCCCAGTCTTCGAGAAATTCAAAAGTTTCAGCGATATCTTCAAACGCGTCAGTGGCCATGGTGTCCTCGTATCTTTCAAATTCGATCTAGGCCTCGAAAGTGCAAAGGTCCAGCCACGTGGACTTTTCTTGTCGTTCGGTTTCCGATAGCAGAAGGCATCCGGACAAAAGCGGGACAGCACGCATGATGCGAACGAAGTATATAACACTCAGTGTGATGGCGCTTGCCTTGACCGGGTGCGGCATAGGCGACAGTGGACTAAATCCGTTTCGTTGGCTGAGCCAGGAAGAGCCGGTCGAACGCCTAAGCGAGGTGGATATCGCTCCCTTGATTGAGGACCGACCGCTAGTACAAAGCGTCGACGCCCTTGTAAGCGAGCGTTTACCCGGCGGCATAATCATCCGCGCAACAGGCTTACCACCCTCGCAAGGATGGTTCGATGCTCAGCTGGTGCGCGAAGGCGCCGCCGCGGCCGGCACGGGTGTCATTGTCTATTCATTCCGCGCGCGACCACCCGAAGAGCAAACCCGCGTCTCGACACAGCAATCGCGGGAACTGGTCGCGGGCGCATATTTATCAGACATTGAGCTGGCCGGCATCACAAGTATACGTGTTTTGTCGGCAAGCAACGCAAGAACAGTTGGCCGCTGATCGGGACCTCGCCTTTTTCGACCTCTCTACGTCAAAGCCTCGGTCTGGCGATTGGACTTGTCGGCGCGGTGATTGCAAGTCGTCTCGGGATACCTCTGCCGTGGATGCTGGGGCCGATCCTTCTTGTGACACTCGCAGCCGTCCTGGGTGCAAGTCTCGCGGCGCCTATCCTTCTTCGAAAATTGCTGCTGCCGATTTTGGGCGTGATGCTGGGCTCGGCGTTTTCGCCTAATCTGTTTGGACAAGCTTCAAGCTGGTTGTTCACCATCGCGATTTTGCCGATCTATATCACCGTTGCCTCCGGCCTCGCATTCTTGGTGTATCGCAGAATTGGTGGCTACGACGTCGTCACCGCCTACTTCTCGTCGGCGCCGGGCGGGTTGAGCGACATGATGATAATCGGCTCGGAAGCGGGGGGCGTTGAGCGGCGGATCGCATTGGCCCATGCCAGCCGCATATTGGTCGTTGTCGGATTTGTTTCGTTTTTCTTTTCCGTCGTTATGGATGTGTCGTCCACCGGAAACGCTCGCCTTTATACTGGCTTTGCGGACGTGTCTTCATGGGACCTTGTCATTCTCGCAGCCTGTGCGGTGGCTGGCGCCTGGCTCGGCCCGAAGCTTAGGCTTCCTGCCCCGCAAATCCTCGGGCCAATGCTTTTATCTGCGATCGTGCATCTTGCGGGGCTGACAAATGCACCGCCACCGACGCTGGCTGTCAATACGGCGCAATTGGTAATGGGAACTGTCGTGGGCTGTCGCTTTCTGGGCGTGCCCGCGCGCGAAATCCTGCGCGATTTGGCCCTCGCTAGCTTGGCGTCTGGCTTGATGTTAGTGGTCGCAATTTGCACGGCTTTGATTGTCATGCAGGTATCCGGCATTGGGTTTGGCCAGACATTTCTTACCTTTGCACCCGGCGGGCTGCCCGAGATGAGCCTGTTGTCTCTCGCGATGGGTGCGGATGTTGCTTATGTGGTCACCATCCACGTGCTTCGGGTTACGCTAGTAATCGCGGTCGCACCCCTTGTGTTCAAGGCATTACGCGCGCGGGTCTAAAGTTCGAAGACCTCGACGGATTGCCCTTTGGCCCGCAACGCCAGCCGACCCTCGCACAGCAATAGCGCGTCCTTGCCAAAGGCCGTGTGCCGCCACCCGGCCAGTGATTTTGCATCACGCCGCCCTGCTGCGATTTCATCGAGATCGGCCGAGCTTGCAATCAGTTTTTGCGCCACGCCCAGTTGCTCGGACTTCGCTTTAAGCAAAACCCGCAGGAGATCGGCAAGTGCCGGGTTCACCTGCATCTTGTCGCGCGATCTATCCGGTTTGGGCTGATCTTCGGCAGGCGTTTCAATGCCAACCTTCACGGCCAAAAGAATACCCTCAGCAATGTCGCCCTTTCGCGCCTCGCGCAACAAAAGCCTTGAGCGGCTCAGGTCTTCCAGCGTCGCAGGCCGTGTGGAGGCCAGTTCAAGCAAAGCATCGTCCTTGATCACCCGGCTACGTGGAATGTTCCGCGTCTGTGCATAGATTTCGCGAAATTTCGCCAACTCACGGACGACCGCCAAAAACCGGCCAGAGTTTGTGCGCGTCTTCAGCCGCTTCCAGGCGTCGTCAGGCTCGACAACATAGGTCGCCGGGTCCTCGAGAACGCCAAGTTCCTCCTCGACCCATTCGCGCCGACCCGACTTTTCGAGGTCCGCTGCGAGGAATTCATAAATCACCCGCAGGTGCGTTACATCCGCAAGGGCATAGGTTTTTTGCGCGTCCGTCAGGGGGCGGCGCGACCAATCTGTGAACCGCGACGACTTATCGAGCGGGGCATGGGCTATTTTGCGCACAAGCGTTTCATAGCCAACTTGTTCGCCAAAGCCTGCAACCATTGCTGCGACCTGTGTGTCGAACAGCGGTTTTGGAATGACACCACCCTCGATGAAGAAAATCTCTAGGTCCTGGCGCGCCGCGTGGAAGACTTTTACCACATTCTCATTGCGAAAAAGCTCATAGAGCGGCTCTAGCGTCATAGCTTTCGCAAGGGGGTCGACCAGAACCGCGTCACCTTGCGCGTCTCCCGGGATCGCCAGCTGAACAAGGCAAAGCTTTGAATAGTATGTGCGTTCGCGAAGGAATTCGGTGTCGACAGTTACATAAGGCGCAAAAGCAGCACGCTCGCAAAACACAGCAAGCTCTTCAGTCGTTGTCAGAGTGAGCATTTCTTAAGGTCTGTCCTCTATTCGGAGCGTTCGGCGATAATAGGGCTTTCAGAGCCGGTGGACAAGATGACCGGTGTTCTGTCCCCGATTGCAAAGCGACGCAAAACTAACGGGTACAAAAGGTGTTCCATACCTAAGACTCGTCGCGCCAAGGCATCGGGTGTATCATCAGGCAAGATGGGAACGCGAGCTTGTCCAAGAACGGGGCCGCCATCCAAGACGTCTGTCACCTCGTGGACGCTGCATCCGGCTTGTGCGTCTCCGGCGTCTATCGCGCGGACGTGGGTGTGAAGGCCGGGATACTTTGGCAAAAGCGATGGATGAATGTTCAATATTCGCCCGGCCCACCGGGTGACGAAGATTGGTGTCAGGAAGCGCATAAAACCGGCAAGGCAAATGATATCTGGCACTGCGGCCTCAAGAACAAGGTTAAGTTCGGTCTCAAAGGCTTTTCGATCCTGTCCGAACGGGCGATGATCAACGACAGCGGTCGGAATTCCAAGATCAACCGCTTTTGGAAGGCCGCCAGCATCCGGTCGGTTTGACAAAACCAATACAGGCCGCGCCGGGTGGTCGGCCGTCATGTCCCGGGCCAGCGTCAGCATGTTCGATCCGCCGCCCGAAATCAGGACAGCAACGCGCTTCACGCGATGAGGCCGCGAAATGTGACGCCCTCGCCTGCGGTGACCCGACCTATCACGATCACTCGGTGTCCGTCGTCTGCGAAAGCCTGCGTCGCGCGATCCACTTTGTCCGCCGGAACCGCTGCAATCATGCCGATGCCGCAGTTGAAGGTCTTCAGAAGTTCGCGGTCTTCGATCCCGCCCTGTCCTTGCAGCCATTGAAAAACTGGCGGAAGCGACCAGCTTTCAAGATCAATCACGGCCCCAAGCCCTGACGGCAGCATACGCGGCAGGTTTTCGGTCAAACCGCCCCCCGTGATGTGCGCTAACCCATGTAAGACGTCGCCTTCGGCGATCGCGTCGACCGCACCTTTAACGTATATGCGGGTCGGGCGCAGAAGGTCCTCGCCAAGCGTCACATCCGAATAGGGGCTTTTCGCATCCCATCCGAGGCCGCTTTGCTCGACAATCCGACGCACCAGAGAATAACCGTTCGAATGGACCCCGTCGCTTGCCAATCCAAGGAGAACATCGCCCTCTGCAACGCCATCGGGCAGTGTACGACCCCGCTCCATCGCGCCGACCGCAAATCCCGCAAGATCAAAATCACCGTCAGAATACATATCCGGCATTTCGGCCGTTTCGCCACCGATCAAAGCGCATCCCGCGCGCTTACACCCCTCGGCGATGCCTTCAATGACCTCGGTTGCATGATCGACGTCCAGCTTGCCTGTCGCGAAGTAGTCGAGAAAAAACAGCGGCTCTGCGCCCTGACAAACGAGGTCGTTCACACACATAGCCACAAGGTCAATGCCAACGCCGCCCGCAATACCCGTGTCGATCGCAATCTTCAGCTTTGTGCCGACGCCGTCCGTTGCTGCGACCAAAATCGGGTCATTGTACCCGGCCGCCTTCAGATCAAAAAGTGCGCCAAACCCCCCAAGGCCAGACATCGTCCCTGCTCGAGAC
>CAJQNG010000153.1 GCA_905479635.1 uncultured Boseongicola sp.
CTTCATGACTCTTTGAAAAAGAGAGTCGAAGATGGCGAACGAATGGAGAATAGATGTCTTAGCGGATCTGGTGACCTTTGCGGAAAAGAACAATCTGCCAGCCCTTGATCGGCAATTGATCCTGGCGAAATAGGGGCCACAGATAGATCCAGACGCGAACCACGGCATGTCGCTTCACTCGGCGAGACTGGGTATTGGACATGTTGGACTCTTATATCGAGCAACTGCAGAAGGTCGAAACGCTTGAGGAGTTGAACGATGAGGGTCTTGCTCTGCGCGACACAGTCGACGTGGAACAGGTCGTCTAGCATTCGGTTAAGTCCACCGGCGAACAATGCGCCGCTTTGACCAATTCGACCGAGGAGGTTCAGCACGATCTCGACAAGGTCTGCGCACGCTCCGAACCGCGCGTGCAGGCTTGCTTTCAGCGCTTTCCCCCAATTGCTTGGAAACCGAGACCAGGCCGCCCCACCTTCGTCACCGAAGAAATGTGCGGCCATTGGCACGACCGCAACTTTGGCGCTCCAACTTCGATGTCAAAGGCGGCGATTTCGGCCCGATCACGCTGGTGCAGACATGGGCGGGACGCTAGGGTCCGCCCATGTCCGTGCCGCTCATTCAATTCTCCGAAGATCAGGCCGAAGCGTTCGATCGCGTCGCTGAAGTTTTGCGCTCGGCGGGTGTCGATATCGAAGAAAGCACGACGACGCCGCGTGCCGATGGCGGCGACAACGCCCTTGCGATTATCGGCAAGGCGGGATCGGGCAAAACCATGCTGCTTGCGCGTCTTGCCGAAGCGATTTCGGAAGCGGGCGTCCACACAGTGTCGGGCGATTACGAAAGCCGGCGTCGCAAAGACCGGCGCACAATCGCCATCCTTGCCCCGACCAACAAAGCCGCCAGCGTTCTTCGCAATCGCGGCGTCGCGGCGACAACGATCCACCGTATTCTCTACACACCGCTTTACGATCCTGAGTACGAAAAAATCGCTGAATGGTTGGTGGGCAACGCCGATCGCCCCGACGTCGAAGGCCTGACCGATCTGGCTCTTGATCGCGCGATGGCGTTCTACCAGCAAGTCCGTTCGGTGCCCGGCGCACTTGCGACGGCTGGTCTTAAAGGGTCCGACTTCATCTTGGGATGGACGCGCCGCGAAGACCCACTCGACATTGGATTTGTCGACGAGTCTTCAATGCTCGACAAACGCCAATTCGAGGATCTAAAGGAAATTTTCCCCACCTTGGTGCTGTTTGGGGACCCCGCGCAGCTTGCGCCGGTGAACCAGTCCGGCTCGATGGTTTTTCAAGACTTGCCCGAACCTCGTAAAATGACGCTTAGCCGCATTCACCGTCAGGACAAAGATAACCCAATCCTTGATCTCGCCCATGCGCTAGCTGACGAGACCCTCACCTTCGAGGCCTTCGAGCGCCAAATCGAAGAGGCTGCCGCGTCGGATGACCGCGTGGTTGTGGCCGAGCGCGTTGATGCCGATATGATGGCGCGATCGCCGGTTCTGGTCTGGCGAAACGCAACCCGCATCCGCCTGATCCACGCTTTCCGAGCAGCCTTCGAGGCGCCGCCCGAAGGCCTCCTTCCTGGCGAACCCCTTGTCTGTGATGGCATTGAACTTCCCCTGAAACACCGAAAAAAACGCCTCGATCTTGAGGCGCGCGGTCTGATTAAAGGCGCGCAGGTCATCTACCTCGGCCCCGGCAAACGCGCAGGGTTTTCGCGCCTGCACGTGATTGGTGCGCCTGAACCGCAGGTCTCTGCCGCGTCGATCGTCAAGATCGAAATACCGGGCGAGGAAGAACCTTCAATCCCGTTTGCTGCGAACATGGGGGCGGCGTTCCTGCACGGCGCGGCCGTCACCATCCACAAAGCGCAGGGCTCGCAATGGCCCGACGTGCAGGTCTTTGCGCCCGACCTCTACGCCGCCAGCCGCGCCGGTCGCATTGAAGCCGGTATTCCCCTTTGGAAACGTCTCGCTTACGTTGCGATCACCCGTGCTGAAACGCGTCTGCTTTGGATCACGCGCTACCGGCTTGGGCGTCCGACGCATCCGCTGACCACCGCCGACCTCAGCCAACCCGCCGCCCCATTTGAACTTTCATCCGAGGAGATAGCATGACAAAATCCATCCTGATCACCGGAGCATCCTCCGGCATTGGCTACGCAACTGCGCTTGAATTTCTGAACGCAGGCTGGACCGTGGGCCTTCTAGCCCGCCGTGGCGATGTCCTTGAGGACATGGCAAATACCTTCGACACCGCCGTGCCCCTGCCCGCCGACGTGACGAACGAAGCAGACGTGGACGCCGCCGTTGCAGCCTTCGTCGAGAAAACTGGACGACTGGATGCGATGTTCAACAACGCCGGCATCTCGGGGCCCCAGGCGACCATAGACGAAGTCTCGTTGGAACAGTTCCAAAACGTTGTCGACGTCAACCTGACAGGTATGTTTCTGGCCGCGCGCGCCGCGTTTCGCCAGATGCGCGCGCAATCTCCACAAGGCGGGCGGATCATCAACAACGGCTCAATCTCGGCCCATACGCCCAGGCCGCAAATGGTTTGCTACACGACAACGAAGCACGCAATCACCGGGATGACACGACAGATCAGCCTTGATGGCCGCCCTTTCGATATCGCCTGTGGTCAGATCGACATCGGCAATGCCGGCACGGCAATGGTTACGGAAATGAACGATATCCTGGTCGCCCGTGGGGATGAGCCAAACCCTGTCATGGATGTGAAAGATGCCGCGCGCGCGGTCCTCCACATGGCCGAGCTGCCGCTTGAAACCAACGTGCAGTTTATGACGATCATCGCAACGAAAATGCCCTATATCGGGCGGGGCTAGGCCGCACGTTCCAGCGCGCTCGTCGCTCGGTCCTAGAGGCGAATGTAACGGAAAACGGCCGACGCGGCCCATCCTGCGAAAATGGCAATCGCCAATGACATCAGACCGTAAATCAGCGGCTGCTGGCGCGACAGGTTGAACAAAAACTGCTCCATGCCGACCTTGCTCACATCAATACTGGTCTCGTGCACGTCCAGAACCTCGCCACCCCGCGTCAGGTAAAACCGCGCGGTGTAATCCCCTTCGGTCAGGTTCGCGGGCAGCTTGATCGATGTCTTGAAAAGCGTCTCTTCGCTGATCTCTACTGCGCCAAAGGCGTTCAAATAGGCGTTCTGCGATTCCTTTATACGGATCAGCGCCTCGATGAAGTCCGCGCCATCTTCGCGCTCTAGCCCGACGGCACGAATGGCGCGGTCAATCGAAACCCGATGACGCAAATCTTCGATATCAAGGATAACGTCCTCCCAAGGGGCCGACGTGGCAACAGCGTAATAGGATGGCGCTTCATCGACTTCGACAGCCGCGTTGTTCACCCAGATGCCAAACCGCTTATCCTTGCGCCGTATGGTGATCGGCGCGGTCGGACCCTCAACCGTAACAATGACCTGAAGCGGCGGACCATCTGGAAGCGGGGCTGCCCGTTTAACTGCCCCAAAGATCAAAATCTCCGAACCGTCAAAATTCGTGGTGATCTGCACAGAATCCTGGCTTAGACCCGCAACCACTTCTTCGCCCTGAGCCGGCAAAGCCAGCAGCAAAAGAAGGCATAAAAGGCGGAACATCAGTGCCCCCCCGCCTTGCCAAGCGAGTAAAGCTCGGACGGTATGACCAGCAGATCAAAGGCCAGCTTACCGCAGACCAAAAGCACCATACCCGCCAGCAGGATGCGCAATTGCTCCGCCGGAAGCTTCGCGCCGATCCGCGTGCCAATTTGCGCGCCAATCACGCCGCCAACCAAAAGCAGCACCGCAAGAACCACATCCACGGTGAAGTTCGTCGTCGCGTGCAAAAGCGTGGTGAAACCGGTCACAAAGATAATCTGGAAAAGTGAGGTTCCTATAACAACCTTTGTCGGCATACCAAGCAGGTAAATCATCGCCGGAACCATGATGAAGCCGCCGCCGACGCCCATGATTGCCGCGAGAATACCGACAAATACGCCGACAATAACCGGCGGGATGACCGAGATATAAAGACCCGACGTGCGGAACTTCATCTTAAAGGGCAGGTTGTGGATCCAGTTGTGCCGCTTGCGGGCAGGGGGCTTGCCACTGCGCGTCTTGATGATCGCGTTCAGGCTTTCGAGAAACATCAATCCACCGATGATGCCCAGGAAAACAACGTAACAAAGCTTAACAAGCAGATCGACCTGGCCCATGGCCTTCAGCGTATTGAACAGCTGAACACCAAGTGCCGCGCCCACAAGACCGCCAATCAGCAGCACTGTCCCCATCCGGAGGTCGACGGATTTTCGCCTCAGATGAGCAAGCACGCCCGAAAACGACGACGCGACGATCTGGTTGGCTTCGGTTGCTACGGCGACAGCAGGCGGAATTCCGATGAAGAACAACAGCGGGGTCATCAAAAAACCGCCGCCGACACCGAACATACCCGAAAGTACGCCCACCATTCCGCCAAGTCCTAAAAGGAGAAAGGCGTTGACCGAGACCTCGGCAATGGGAAGGTAGATTTGCATAACTTTCTTTACGCCTGCCTTGGACCACTTTTCAACGCCCAAATCGGAGAACCTGATAAGGCCAGCTCCGATAATTTGGAACGATTGGCCGTCAGGCCGTCTTAACGTTCCTTAACGTAGGGCTCGCCACCGGCACGCGGGGGAATTGCTTTGCCCACAAATCCGGCCAGAATGACCACGGTCAGGATGTAAGGAAGCGCATCCAGAAGTTGTCCGGGGATGTCTATCTGCACCAACCGCTCAACCGCATCCGGGCGCAGAGCAAGGGCTTGCAGGAAACCAAACAGAAGACAGGCCCAAAGCGCATACCAAGGCCGCCACTTCGCAAAAATCAACGCCGCCAACGCGATAAAGCCGCGTCCCGAGGACATGTCTTTTACGAAACCCGCCTGGAGAGCAGTTGCCAGATAGGCGCCCGCCATCCCGCAAAGGATGCCACAGATCGCAACAGCTGCATATCTCAGACCCACAACAGAAACACCTGCCGTGTCAACGGCCGCCGGGTTTTCGCCCACAGCGCGAAGACGCAGACCGAAACGGGTGCGAAACAAAATGTACCATGTTAGCGGAACCATCAGGAAACCGACATAGACTAGGATGGAATGCCCCGAAATCAGCTCGGAATAGACCAAGCCAAGGGCGCCTGCGTCCTCCATCTGATCCGCATAGGGCAGGGTGATCGAGGTAAACCGTGCGTTGGGTCCAAAGTCGGAAAGCGAGGGTGTGCGGCCTCCCTGCTTGAACCAGGCCTGCGCGATGAGAACGGTCAAACCCGCCGCCAAAAAGTTAATCGCCACGCCCGAAATAAGCTGATTGCCCCGAAACGTGATCGAGGCAAGCCCGTGGATAATCGACAACGCCAAAGACGCCCCGATCCCCGCCAATAGCCCGATCCAGACGTTGCCGGTCAAAGCCGCGATAGCCGCCGAGAAAAACGCAGCCGCCAGCATCTTACCTTCAAGACCAATGTCGAAAATGCCAGCACGTTCGGAAAAGAGACCTGCAAGACAGGCGAACAACAGCGGGATCGCAAAGCGCACTGCTGTGTCAGAAATTTGGAGGAAAGTCAGGAAATCCATATCCGCTTACTCCGCCGGCTTTGGCGAAGTGGTCGCCGGTTCAGGTTGCTTGCGTCTAAACAACAAGAACAACTTCTCAAGCGGCATCCGCACCATGTTGTCTAGCGCACCTGTGAACAGGATTACCAAGGCCTGAATAACCACGATCAATTCTCGCGGCACGTTGGTCCAAAGACTCAACTCCGCGCCACCCTGATAGAGAAACCCAAACAAAAGAGCAGCCAAAAGCACGCCAAGCGGATGCGATCGACCCATCAAGGCCACCGCAATCCCGATAAACCCGGCCCCTTCGACCGAGTTTAAAACCAGTCGCTCGGCCTCGCCCATCACCGTGTTGATCGCCATCATGCCGGACAATCCGCCCGAAATTAACATCGCAATCATGATGATCCGCGTCGGCGAAATACCGGCATACAATGCGGCAGGTTCGCTGTGTCCGTAAGCTCGGATTGCGTACCCTAAGCGCGTGCGCCAGATCAAAAGCCAGACGGCGAAACACGAAACCAAAGCGAAGAAGAATGTCACATTGGCAGGGGCGCCGCGGAACGCGGGTTTCTCGCCAAAGCTGAACATGTCCTGAAACGTCGGCAGGTGCGTACTCGCCGCAAACTTAGCTGTCGCCGGGTCCATAGCGCCGGGAGGCTTCAGAACCTCAACCAGCAGATAGACAAGCAAAGATCCCGCAATAAAATTGAACATGATCGTCGTGATTACGATGTGGCTGCCGCGCTTGGCCTGCAGATACGCCGGGATTGCAGCCCATGCCGCACCGAACAATGCCCCGCCAATCAAGGCAACCGGAAGGGCAACACTCCAGTGAGGGAACGGGATAAATAGACAAACAAGTGCCACCCCGACACCACCAAGCATCGCCTGGCCCTCGCCACCAATATTGAACATTCGCGCGTGAAAGGCGACCGACACCGCAAGACCGGTGAAGATGAAATTCGTTGTATAATAAAGGGTATAGCCCCAGCCATACGACGAGCCCAACGCGCCGGTGACCATCGTGTTCAGTGCGGCCATCGGGTCTTCCCCAATGGCAACGATCACGCCGGCCGAGATCACAAACGCAATCGCAATAGAGATCAGCGGGATCAGGAGGGCATCCGCCCACTTTGGCATCACGTCCATCGGTCTACCTTCCCTGTCCGGGGTTGCCGACGCGCATCGCGCCGGCAGGAGACTGCGCCAAAGGCGACGTCCCGGTATCCGTCACGCCTGCCATCAAAAGTCCAAGCTCGCGCTCGTCGGTCTGGCCCGCAATCCGTTCACCCATGATCTGACCGTCGAACATCACGATGATCCGGTCGGCCAGCGACATGATCTCATCAAGCTCAACCGACACCAGCAAAATTGCTTTGCCGCGATCGCGCAAAGCGACAAGCTGCTGGTGAATGAATTCAATCGCACCAATATCGACACCGCGCGTTGGCTGCCCGACAAGCAGCAACTCAGGGTTGCGTTCAATTTCGCGTGCCAGCACAATCTTCTGCTGGTTCCCGCCCGAGAAATTCTTCGCCGTCAGAGAAGGTATAGGCGGGCGCACGTCAAAACGCTCCATCTTGCCCACCGTGTCCTTACGGATCGCGCGGTTATCCATAAGCCAGCGGTTTTTCTGATATTCAGGCGCGTTGTGATAGCCAAATGCGACGTTTTCCCAAGCATGGAAATCAAGGATCAATCCCTCGCGCTGGCGATCCTCCGGCACATGAGCAATTCCCTTCTCGCGCCGCGATTGTCCGTCCGACTTGCGCCCCGTCAGGTCAATAGGCTCACCGTTGAGATGCACCTTGCCCTTGGCACGCCGATAGCCGCCAAGGACTTCCAAAAGTTCGGACTGTCCATTGCCTGCAACGCCTGCAATACCGACAATCTCGCCGCCGCAGACGCTAAGCGAAACGCCCTTCAGCCGCTCAACGCCGCTGTCGTCCTTCACGCGCAGGTTCTCGACTTCCAAGACCTTTGCATAGGGCGTCGCTGGCAATTTTACGACGTTTAACAATACCTTACGACCGACCATCAGTTCGGCCAGTTCCTCGGGCGATGTATTTCTCGTCTTAACCGTCGCCGTCATTTCACCGCGTCGCATCACGCTGACCGTATCGGTCACATTCATGATCTCGCGCAGCTTGTGTGTGATCAGGATGATCGTCTTACCTTCGTCCTTCAGACCCTTCAGGATCCGGAACAAATGGTCGGCCTCAGACGGTGTCAAAACCCCGGTGGGCTCGTCCAAAATCAAAATCTCAGCCTTGCGGTAAAGCGCCTTCAGGATCTCAACACGCTGCTGCATGCCAACCCCAATATCCTCGATCTTCTTATCGGGATCGACGTTCAATTCGTATTCGGCGGCCAGTTCCGTCAAAAGCTTCCGCGCCTTCGAAAGGGACGGCATCAATCGCGCGCCTTCTTCCGCGCCAAGAACCACGTTCTCCAGCACGGTAAAATTCTCAACCAGCTTGAAATGCTGGAACACCATCCCGATGCCAGCACCAATTGCGGCCTGACTGTCAGGGATTGTCGTTTCTTTTCCGTTTATGAAAATCTGACCCGAGTCAGCTTTGTAAAACCCATAAAGGATCGACATCAGTGTGGACTTGCCCGCACCGTTTTCGCCAATGATCCCGTGGATTGTTCCGGGCATCACCCGGATCGCAATATCTTTATTGGCCTGCACAGGCCCAAAGGCTTTCGAGATACCTTTGAGTTCAATGGCAGGGGCGGCCACGCTGGCCGCCCCCCCGTTTGATGTCGTTTCCGACATCAGAATTCAAGCGCCGGGCAGCTGTCGTCCGACATGTAGTCATGAACCATCATTTCGCCCGAAACGATCTTATCGGCAGCGGCGTAAACTTGAGCCAGCATGTCGTAAGACACGATTGCTTCGTTGTTCTCGTCCAAAGCGACGCCCACGCCGTAATTCGCAAGACCCATCACGTTGAAGCCGGTCTCAAGGTCAGTCCCTTGGGTCAGTGCATCGTAAACCGCAACGTCCACGCGCTTCAGCATCGATGTCAGAACCGATCCCGGGTGCAGGTAGTTCTGGTTGCTGTCGACACCGATTGAGAAGATGCCCTCATCGGCTGCGACCTGAAGAACACCAACGCCGGTACCACCAGCGGCTGCGTACACGATGTCAGCGCCCTGGCTGATCTGTGCTTTCGTCAGCTCGCCGCCCTTAACCGGGTCGTTCCAAGCCGCAGGCGTGGTGCCCGTCATGTTCGCCACGACGTTCGCATCGGGGTTCGCCGCCAAAACGCCCTGGGCATAGCCGCAGGCGAATTTGCGGATCAGCGGAATGTCCATGCCGCCGATGAAGCCGACAGTGTTCGTCTCGGTTTTCAGACCAGCCATCATGCCAACAAGAAACGAGCCTTCATGCTCGTTAAAGACCACCGAACGTACGTTTGGTTGATCGACGACCATATCGATGATCGCAAACTTCGTGTCCGGATAGTCAGGTGCGACTTCGCCCAGAACCGAACCAAAGGCAAAGCCAGTCATGATGACAGGGTTCGCACCAGCTTCTGCGAAACGACGAAGCGCCTGCTCGCGCTGTGCTTCCGACGTCAGTTCGATCTCGCGGAACGAGTCGCCTGTTTCTGCAGCCCAGCGCTGCGCGCCTGCGAAAGCTGCTTCGTTAAAGGATTTGTCGAACTTGCCGCCAAGATCGAAAATAAGTGCAGGCTCGGCTGCTGCAGTGCCGGCGGACAACGCTAAGACGGCGCTTGCGCCAAGAAGTCTTTGCATAACGGTCATAAGGTATCTCCCAAGTTAGTCGTTTTATAAACGCCAAAGGCGGGCAAACCGCCCTTCACGTCCGAATTCGTCTGATCATTGTCAGATCATTTCCGATTAAGGCCGCAGACGCTTGGGAGGGTCAATAGGAGTCTTGGGGGTTCCTATGCGACCAGCCCCCCGAAATGACGCAAAGTCATGCGGGTAGAAGCGTTTTGCTCATCACAGCGGCATCAATCGCATCACCGTCAGCAATGACATAGTAGCCACGCCGCACGCGGTCCTCGGCGTATCCTGCCGATGCATACAAGGCGCGCGCGGCCGCATTGGTTGCGGCCACTTCCAGAAAGGCGCGCGCCGCACCTTTTTGGACCGCTTGAGCTTCAAACGCTGCAAGGCAGGCGCGCGCGTGCCCCCGGCGCCGTGCCTCCGGGTCCACGGCAAGCGTCAAAAGTTCTGCCTCATCAACGATGACCCGTCCCAGGGCGAAACCCGCCCCACTTAGCGCAAGCACAGATCCAGGATCCGACAGGAAGCCTTTGAAGGTCTCTGCAGACCAGGGGCGCGGCACGACCATCGCACGGGCGTGGATGCGGGCAAGGCCGTCGGGCGTCATGGCAAAATGACAGGCTGCGGATCCGAGGCTGGTGCTGCATCCGCTGCGCGGACGTAGAGCGGGGCAGGAGCAGCGATATCGCCTCCACGGCTCAGTTTTTCCAAAGCGATGCGGGCGATGATTTCGGGCGCGCGCGGCCAGTCGATTTCTGATGTGTTGAACGGGTAGGGACCGGGGACGCCATCACCGAAGCCCAGCGACAGGGGCTCGGCGTAAGGACCCAGTAATTCAGATCCAGGCGGCGGCGCGGGAAAGTCCAGGTCACTCCAAAGATGATCGCCGCCAAGGACACGCGGGTTTCCCACCGGATGCCCGCCCGAAAAAGATTGAACGAAAAATGTGTCACGTGGACCGCCCAATGTGACAATTTGCTGACGAGGGCCGGGACGAGACGCCGGGCCGCGCATGATTTCAAAGGCAGAAACACCAATTGTCGGTACGCCCAAAGATAAGGCCAATCCGCGCGCCGCACTCACACCGATGCGGATGCCGGTAAAGTTTCCGGGACCGACGCCGACGCCGATCACGTCAAGTTCTTCCCAAACCGCCCCCTCATCCGACAACACTTCCTCCAACATTGGTATCAGCCGTTCAGCTTGCCCTCTCGCCATTTCTTCATACCGCGATGCAACGACACGCCCGCCAAACAGCAAAGCGGCCGCGCAATGCGCGGCCGATGTATCAAATGCCAGTGTGGTTTTGTCAGGCGGCAACCGGACGAACCTCGACCACCTCTGGGATATAGTGCCGCAGCAAGTTCTCAATGCCCATCTTCAGCGTCAAAGTGGAAGATGGGCAACCCGCACAGGCCCCTTGCATGTGAAGGTAGACAATACCGCGATCAAAGCCATGGAACACGATATCGCCCCCATCCTGAGCCACCGCAGGGCGCACGCGTGTATCCAGCAACTCTTTGATTTGATCAACGATATCGCCATCTTCACCGGTATGTTCTGCATGGCCCGATGCCGGGCCGGCGTCGCCTGAAATGACGGGATGGCCCGACTGGAAATGCTCCATAATCGCGCCAAGGATCGCAGGCTTAACGTGATCCCATTCGGTCGCGTCTGTCTTGGTCACGGTGATAAAATCAAGGCCGAAAAAGACACCTGAGACACCGTCGATCCCAAACAAACGGGTCGCAAGTGGAGACGATCCAGCTGCCTCAGAGTTCGGAAAATCGGCCGTTCCGACCTCAAGCACACTCTGCCCCGGCAGAAACTTCAGCGTGGCAGGGTTTGGCGTCGATTCCGTTTGAATAAACATGGTGTGCGTCCTCTCGAATAGACTTTAGATATGCGACCGCTTTGACGAACTGTCAAGAGTTTGGAATCATTCTAAATCCAAGCCTGCGTTCCCAGGTCACCCTTTCTGAAATCCCTCGGGGGTAAGCCCATCAGGGCGAGGGGCAGCGCCCCTGCATCAGGTGATCGCTTCCAGCTTCTCTTTTGACAAATCCCCCGGCACAATCGTCACCGGAATAGGCAAATCGCCGAAATTCCGCGCCAACTCGGCAATGATCGGACCCGGTCCGCGGTTTTCACTCGATGCCCCAAGAACCAAAACGCCCACCTCACCGTCCTCGGCAACCTGAGCCATGATCTCCTGAACCGGCTCGCCTTCGCGGATCACCAGTTCGGGATCAACGTTCTGCTTGTCCCGCATCCACTTGGCGAACACCTCGAAATGCGCGTGAATACGCTCGCGCGCTTCCTCCCGCATAATATTCCCGACACCGATCCAGTGATTGAACTCATCGGGCGGGATAACCGACAGAATCTGAACGCCCCCACCGGTATGGGCCGCTCGCATGGCGGCAAACCGCATTGCGTTCAGACATTCCCGACTGTCATCCAGTACGACCAGAAACTTGCGCATAGCTTAGTCCTCTTTTAGCACCAATCATGAGACTATCGCGCGGCCTTTGTCTATGGTCCCGGAACAATCCGTTGCCCGGCCCCTGATGCCTCGGCACGCCGCATCGCAAGTGTCGCCGCGGCATAATCGCCAAGCGCCAGCCCCCGAAACACAAAGGCCGAAGCCGCATCGCCGCTGCGCACGAAAGGCGCCCCCGTTGCGAGACCCATCAGGTCACCGGTGATCATTGACGCGGGAACCATCGGTTTTTCACTGGCGCGCTCCTGCTCAAGATCATCCACGAAAATCGAGGCAAATGCCCCAGCCGTCTCGTCTTTCCACGGGATGAAAAGGTCCGTGATCGCCGCAAAGGCTCCGGGCTTCATCCATCCCGCATCCAAAAATGGCACCACGTCGTAGTTCAGTGTGATTGAGCTTACCACGATATCCGCCGCGCGTATCGCGGCCTCTGCCTCGCTGGCTTCAGCCTCTAATCCAAGCCCGCGCGCTTCGTCGACAAACCGATCCACATTCGCGCGCCCACGTCCGACCGCAAACACCTTTTTTAAAGGGAACAACGCGCGAAACGCCTCCAGATGGCTCGACGCCTGCACCCCGCAGCCAATAAACGCGATGCTTTGCGATCCAGGGTCTGCCATCTTCCGGGCCGCCACGGCAGACAAGGCCGCCGTGCGAACCGCAGTGACCCATGCTGCGCCCAAAAGCGCGCGCAATACGCCGGTTTCTGCATCCAGGATCAAGATCGCACCGGTTATCGTGGGCAATCCACGGCCTGCGTTGTCTGGATAGACGCCAACCGTTTTCAGAACCGTCAAACCATCATCGCCCACCGCCAGTGTGGACATCATGTATCTGCCGTCCCCCGGCAAAATAACCGATTTTGGCGTCGTTTGAAGCCGCCCTTGCGCCTTTGCAACCAAGGCTACCTCAATCGCGTCGGCAATATCGCCGGGCGCAATCCCAAGCGCTTCCAGCTCTGTATCTGGCAAATAAAGATGATCCGGTCCCAAATGCATCACACCGCCTCCGACAAAGCCCAATCCCAATACATCTCGCGCACGCGGCGCGTGATTGGGCCGACCTGATACTGTGTTCCGTCAAACTCACTGACCGGCGTTACTTTCGACATATTGCCCGACATGAACACCTCGTCGGCATCGGCGAAATCCGCAAAGCACAAAACCGCCTCCCGCACGGCAACACCATCTGCCGCCAAATTCGTCATATGCCGCGCCCGGGTAATTCCGGCCAAAAATGTACCGTTGGGGATGGGGGTAAAAACCTCACCGTCCTTCACCATAAAGATATTCGCCGTGGCCGTTTCGGCGACATTGCCCATCGCGTCAGCCACCAATGCATTGTCAAAACCACGACTGCGCGCCTCGACCAGCATCCGCGCATTGTTCGGATAAAGGCAGCCGGCCTTGGCGTTCACCACGGCGTCTTCCAACACCGGACGCCGGAATTTCGTGCGGGTCAGACGCACGGTTTTCGCAGCCGGAGCCATGCCGATTTCTTCCAGACAGATCGCAAACCCTGTCGCCTCAAGGCTGGGGACGATGGCCGTCGGATCGCCGTCAATGCCCCAATACATCGGTCTAATATACACCGCGCTGGTGGCCTCAAATGCGGCCAAACCTTCGCGCACAATCGCAACCATATCTTGCGTTGAAACAGTGGGGGTGATCATCAAAGCCTCAGCCGACCGGTTCACCCGCGCGCAATGCGCCTCCAAATCAGGCATCACGCCGTCAAAAAACCGTGCGCCATCGAACACCGTGGACCCAAGCCAAGACCCATGATCCGCCGCCCGCATGACCGCCACATTGCCGTCGTGCCAGGCCCCGTTGAAATACGTCCGAATATTGCTGCCAACCGCCATGAACGATCCTCCCAACGGCAAACCCTAGGGGTTCGATCCACGCGCGTCCAGTGATCGCAGCGCGACGGATGGCCCTTAAGCCGTGCGCCCGTCTGAAATCAACGCATCAATATCAAGCGGCGAATTCACCATCTCGATGACACCATCGCTGTCGACGTTCCAAAGTGTTGGATCACGGTCCCAGTAAAGCTCAATCCCATTGCCGTCAGGATCGTCAAAATACACCGCCTGGCTCACCCCGTGATCCGCCGCCCCGTAAATGTTGACGCCAGACGCGCGCACCTGTCCGACCGCCCTACCAAGCGCTGCGCGGTCCGGGTAAACAAAAGCCGCGTGATAAAGACCTGCGTTTTTCTTCGGCGAGGGCGCACCGCCAAGGCTCTCCCATGTGTTCAGGCCAAGATGATGGTGATAGCTGCCCGCCGCCATGAACGCCGCGTTCTCGCCGTAGCGAAGCGTCACATGAAACCCAAGCACATCCCTGTAGAATGCAATGGACCGCTCAAGATCGGACACTTTCAGATGGACGTGACCGACACGGGTTTCGGCAGGTGCGGTATAGCTCATGGACGTCTCCTCAATCTCACTCAGTCTAGACCAGCGATCTGTGGCGCAAAACCCCTGAAACCCCGCGAAAAAAAACAGCCCCCAGCGCTGAGCCTCAGGCGAAAGCCCGAAGCAGTCCGCACCTCGCAACCCCGATCTAGCACGTCAGTTTACCCCGCAAGCGACAGCGACCGCGGGTTCTTCAATAATGCGGCGGACGCTCGTTTCCGATCACCACGCCGCCCGAACCATCCGCCTCGCGCATCGCCTCCCGCTCCATCAGCATCGCCACGCGCCGCGTCATCACGGCGATCTCCTCGGCCTGCCGAGCCACCACATCGTTCAGCTCGTCAACAACGCGCTCCAGGTGCGCCAGTTGCTCCTCGATTTCCACACTCATCGCTGTCCTCCTTGCCCCCTCGCGGGCCACGGGCTAAACCCCGCGCGACATTGCATAAGGCCCAGGCCGGTAAACACCATGGCAAAGACCAAAAAACCCCAACGCCCAAAGGCCGAAACGCCCAAAGGCTTCAGCGACTACTTCGGTGCTGACGTGACCGAACGCAAGGCGATGCTGGATGCCATCGCAAAGGTCTACCACGCCCATGGCTTTGACCCGCTCGAAAGCGCGGCCGTCGAAACGGTTGAGGCGCTGGGCAAGTTCCTCCCCGACGTTGACCGCCCCAACGAAGGCGTCTTCGCCTGGCAGGAAGACGACGGCACCGACAAGCCGGGTGATTGGCTTGCGCTCCGCTACGACCTGACAGCACCGCTCGCCCGCGTCTTCGCCCAACACCGCAACGACCTGCC
>CAJQNG010000154.1 GCA_905479635.1 uncultured Boseongicola sp.
ATCAAAATCAAGCTATCGAACGAATACAGCCCTCAACATGACCCGGAACAACGCCGCAAATAGGAAAATGTGTAGGATTGCACTGGTCCGAGTTCTGGTTGGAACGCGAGTTGAGAAGCCTGAAGTCATGCAATTCCTCGAACCGAGGCCAACAAAAGCACAGTCATCAAGAGGCACCGGTTTTGCGGTCTACGGCGCTGGCATTGACGTTAAATCCGCATGACCTCCCCCCAATCAATCAGCACACCGCGTTGATTAGGGCGACGCGGGGCCTCTTAATTTGGAGGCTCACAGTCTTCAGGATTGATCGGCCCCAAGTTTGGAGCACCTCCTAGAGATGACATTGGACGAATGCACAGAGACAGAATGGAAGAGCCTGTGTAACGTGGCTCCGGCAGCACTGAGCGGAAACACGATTGAAATGAGACCAGCAGATGAAGCCTGAGGAAGACCCCTTCCGCCATCATCCGGAATTGCGTGACAAGATCACTGATCCGTTGACGTCGTTTTTTCGGACGTTTCGTGTTGAGTCTATTTTGGAGAAACACCCCGAACTGGAATGGGTTGGTGAGTTTCTTCACACAGATGATGAGCGTGAACAAAGCCGCCTCGAGGCTCTGAAAGACCACCCTGATGAAGACCTTTGGGTTTTTGCCTATGGGTCGCTGATGTGGGATCCCGCTTTCAAGTTTTCCGAGGTTCGTCGGGCCAAGGTGGCGGACTATTCACGGCGATTCATACTTAAAGAAATCTACGGAGGGCGCGGAAACCGCGAAGTGCCAGGCCTAATGGCAGCCCTTGATCATGGCGACGGCTGCGACGGGTTGGCATTTCGAATTCCCCAAGACATCGTCGACGTCGAAACCGAAATTCTTTGGCGCCGGGAATTGGTCGCCCCAACCTATATTCCGACTTTTGTAACTGCCGATACGGGGGATCAGCAGCGAAAGGTCCTTACCTTTACGGCCGATCATCAAGCAGAGCAGATATGCGGTGAAATTAGCCGGGATGAGCAAATAAACTGCCTTATAAACGGTGTTGGGATTCTGGGTACGAGCCTTGAGTATTTGGAAAATATTGTCGCACAGTTTGATGCGCTCGGCATCATAGACGAAGAGTCCTCATCGCTTTTGACGCAAACCAGAGCGCGCTGCGACGCGCAAAAACATCTTTTAGACGAGGCTAAACCGTGACAGAACGCACTCCATTTTTCGACGGACATAATGATTTTCTCCTACGGTTGATGTTCACAGCGGCCCGGCGCGAGGAAGTCTGGCTTGGTCGCACAGGCAACGGTCACCTTGATTTGGCGCGCATGAAACAGGCCGGATTTGCTGGAGGTCTGTTCGCGATATTCGTGCCGCCGATTTCCGGTGGCCCACCGCCGGATTTCGCCACACTGATGTCAAGCCCGCCCTATGACCTGCCGACGCCACCGCAAATGAACCACGGTGAAGCTCAGCCCATGGCGATGACCATGGCGGGTCTGTTGCATTGGATGGAACGCGTCGCCCCCAATGACTTTAAAGTGTGCCGGACAGCCTCGGACGTTCGCAACGCCATGTCAGATGACATCATCGCTGGCGTTATGCATATGGAGGGCGCCGAGGCCATCGGCCCTGATCTTGACGCGCTTTATTTGTTTTATGAGATGGGCTTACGTTCGCTTGGGCCGGTTTGGAGCCGACCGACAATTTTTGGCGAAGGTGTGCCGATGAAGTTTCCCGGTTCTCCGGACATCGGCAACGGCTTGACCGAAAAAGGCAAGGACCTGATACGGCTTTGCAACGAGCTTGGCATGGTTATTGACCTGTCGCATTTGAACGACGCGGGTTTCAACGATGTCGCTAAGATCAGCACCTCGCCCTTGGTGGCCACCCATTCAAACGCCTACGCCTTGTGTGAAACCCCGCGTAACCTTACAGACCGCCAATTGGCACAAATCCGCGAAACGGGAGGCATGGTCGGCTTCAACTACGCGACCTTCTACATCAACGAGGACGGCACCGCGGCAAATGATATGGGCTGGGAGCCACTGTTCAGGCAGATGGACTATCTGATCGAACATCTGGGCGAAAATCATGTCGGCCTGGGGTCGGACTTTGACGGTTGTATTGTTCCGAAATTAATTGGCGATGTGACGGGTGTTCCTAGCTTTCTTTCGGCTCTTGGAAAGCATGGGTATGACCAATCCCTTCTTGCAAAGCTGGCGCGAGATAACTGGATCAATTGTCTAGAGCGTACTTTGCGCACTGAGACGGTCACATAAATTTCTTACTGGATTGTGATATCAAATAGGGATGCTGGACCGGCGGACGGTTCCCCAAACCAAGGCGCTCAGGGATGACACCGTGAAAGCACGCTTAAGCTTATAACGGCCCATGATCCGGCTCAGGAAGAAAGTCGAATTGAGCAAGCGGTGATACGTGCAGCGGCGCGCGCCATCTTATTAATCCAAAAGGGCCCCGGTGGGTAAACACCGGGGCCCCAGAAAGTTGAGTACAAAGGCCTATTCGGCGGGCACACCCTCAGCATGCGTCGTCGGCAGACCATGCTTCAGCCGCATACTGTCGCGCCAGATCGCCTTGATCAACGACAGCCCCATCAACACCATAACAAGACTGAATGGCAGCGCGCCGATCACCATGGCTGTCTGAATTGCACCCAGACCTCCGGCGATGATCAAACCGCCAACAACAAATGCCAATGCCGCGCCCCAGAACAAGATATGTGGGCGCGCTTTCGGGCCTTCGTCGCCCCCAGCGTTGATTGTGTTAATGATCAGCACTGCACTATCCGCCGATGTCACGAGATATGTGAGCAGCAAGATCACGACCACAACGGACATCAGGTAAGCCAAGGCCGGGCTTAGGATAACCGCCAGCATCGCGAACAATTGGTCGGCCTGACCTGCGCCAGTGATTGCGCCTGCGGCCTCACCTGACAGCTCAAGATCGATGGCCGTGCCGCCGACAAGTGCAAACCAGACAAAACACATGAGCGCAGGAATAATCATCGCTCCCAAGACATAC
This sequence comes from uncultured Boseongicola sp., assembly GCA_905479635.1. Classification (GTDB taxonomy): domain Bacteria; phylum Pseudomonadota; class Alphaproteobacteria; order Rhodobacterales; family Rhodobacteraceae; genus Boseongicola. Next base: position 3,033 of record CAJQNG010000154.1, read on the forward strand.
TCGCGAATGGTGCGGCCCTTCGAAATCCGTGCAAGGAACACGCCAACGAACGGCGCGAACGCGATCCACCAGGCCCAATAGAAGATGGTCCAGCCACCCTGCCAACCGGCGAGTGCATCACCGGTTTCGGTTCCGTCCTTGCTCCAAACCGTCAAGATATTACCGGGAATGGAAATCAGATAATCCCAAATACCCACGATAAGCGCCGTCAGTCCGAAAAAGGTCGACCCGAAGATCAGGAAAAAGGCTAGTACGAAGAAGCTCAGGCCCATGTTGATATTCGACAACCACTTGATGCCCTTGCCGACGCCAGACAGCGCCGAAAGGGTCGAGGCGCCCATAATGACAACCAAAGCCACGACAATGCCCATGGTGGATGACGATGTCGTTCCGTCAGCAGCTGTTGTTTGCAGCCAATCACCAAAGCCAATCCGTGTCAGTCCCGAGACGAATTGCTCGACTCCAAAGCCGAGGGTTTGAGCAACACCGAGCACCGTGGCAACAACCGCGACCACGTCCACGGCATGGCCAACTGGACCCGACAAGGATTTACCAAAGATCGGGGTCAGCGCTGACCGGATAGTCAGTGGCAAGCCGCGACGATACGAAAAATAACCCAAAGCCAAGCCTACGATGGCATAGGATGCCCAAGCGGCCAGCCCCCAATGGGTGAAAGACCAGATGTAGGCGTCGCGCACGTTACCCGCCGTACTGCCCTCGGTCAGCCCCATGATCGTGCTGGGATTCTTGGCGAAATGGTACATCGGTTCTGCCGTCGCAAACGTCAGCATGCCGATACCAATACCCGCACCGAACATCATCGAAAACCATGAGAAATTAGAGAATTCGGGCCTGTCGTCCTCAAGTCCTAATCGCAATTTTCCTGCGGCGGGCCACAGCGCCAACACGAAACAAAGGATAACGAAGAACGCCATCACATAGACGTACCAATAGCTGAAGGTCGCCAAAATGATATTGTTAAGCTGGCCCAACACAGAGGCTGCTTGATCGGGAAACGCGATTGCCCAAAGAATTAACGCCCCGACTGCAAACTTCGATGTGATCGTGACGTCTTTGGTAAACCCCTTATAAAACCCGGTCTCAGCGATGCGGATCGGCAAATGGGTGATTGGTGGTTTGACTGGCATTTTATGTCCCTCAAGTTATCGTTTCTTCGCGTCATTTTTGGTTGCCAACGCTCGTGCCAGCAACTTTATCTCATCGGCACCTGACAGTGCTCTTAAAGACGATCGCGAATTATGGCCTTATGACGCGTCAAATCGCCACCGGGGTCAAGGATTAGGCTGGCAGATACCCCCCAAGAAACTGCTGTTCACCGGACTGGGGCATAAAAAGCACTGTAAAAGTGGTTGACCGGCCAAAAGAGGCCCGGGATCAGGAGCAACCCAGGGTTCAACCCGGTGGTTGCTCCACATCAAAACCCGGCCCCCGAACTTCCTGCAAAAAGGGCTTTTCGCCTCTCATCTAAGTCTCGGGCCGCGCCCTTAGTGAGATTGCCTTGGACTGAAACGCATTCACTCCCCGAACGCCTAAAGAAGCAGAGCACAGGTCTTGAACGATTTCCATCAGCAGGGATCACATTGGCTGAGATCTGGCTTAGCAATGCCTCCAAAATGCCGGCTCATGCAATGCGCTTCAAACACCATACCTGTGCACGACGGAACACACGCCCGTCCTACCACCCTAGGTAGGATGAAACTTACCACCTGGCGATTGCGTGAAGATTTCAACACCGTCCTCAGTTACGCCCACCGAATGCTCAAACTGAGCCGACAGAGACTTGTCGCGCGTTACAGCAGTCCAATCGTCGGCCAATACCTTGGTCTCGGGACGCCCCAAATTAACCATGGGTTCTATGGTGAAGAACATTCCCGGCTCCAACAAAGGACCTGTTCCAGGACGCCCATAGTGCAAAACATTCGGCGGCGCATGGAACACGCGACCTAACCCATGACCGCAGAAATCGCGCACGACCGACATGCGATGCGCTTCGACATAGGCCTGAATGGCGTGGCCAATATCTCCGAAAGTATTGCCGGGTTTCACGGCTTCGATGCCTTTGAACAAAGCGTCATGTGTGACCTGCACCAAACGTTCAGCCTTGCGCGACAACGTGCCGGCCGCATACATCCGACTTGTGTCCCCAAACCAGCCATCGACAATCACGGTGACGTCGACGTTTAAAATATCACCCTCTTTCAGACGCTTATCACCGGGAATGCCGTGGCAGACCACATGGTTAACGCTGATACAACTTGCGTGCTGATAGCCCTTGTAGCCGATCGTCGCTGAGGTCGCGCCTGCGTCCTGCACCATCTGAGTGATCGTGGCATCGATCTCTCCGGTGGTCGCCCCCGGCACCACAAGTGGTGCGATTTCATCAAGAATACGCGCAGCCAACTCTCCGGCATGAAGCATGCCTGCGTAGTCTTCGCGATCATAAATGCGGATGCCATCTTTCGTCATCCGGCCCTGCCTACGGTCGTCCAAAATCTCAATTCCTGTGTCGTTTCAGGTTGATATAAATCGTTCGCCGGGAATTCGCCAGTCACTGCGGCGCAGCGTCATGTCACAATCGGAAGCGGTGCGCCCAAAACGACGCCATCGGTCGTGATCACCGTGCCATAACAAATCGCCTCGACCCCGGCGTTCCGCGCCCTTTCAAAGGCCGCGCTGTAAGCTGGATCAAGGTCATGGGCGAGATCGAAACGGGCACAGTCCGTCCGCTGGACCAGATACAGCATGACCGCTCGATGCCCCTCTCCCACCATCGCGGCCAGATCATCAAGATGTCGCGCACCACGCGCTGTCACACAATCGGGGAACTCAGCCAAATCCCCGTTTCGGCGCAGATGGGCGTTCTTCACCTCAACATAGACATCCGGCTCGTCTGCGCCGCTCAGCAGGAAATCCACCCGGCTTTTCTTGGCATAACGCACCTCGGGGCGAATGGTGTCCCATCCCGCAAGTTCGCCAATCGCTCCGGCGCGAAGGGCCTCGCCCACAACGCGGTTCGGCACGCCGGTGTCGATACCCGCAAGATGACCGCCGGGCAGTTCAGCAAGACGCCATCCGTACTTCAGCTTCTTTTTTGGATCATTGTTCGGCTCCAGCCAAACCCGCATGCCCTCATCCGCCAGGCCCAGCATGGCGCCCGGGTTCGGGCAATGCGCGACAACCATCTCGCCGCTACCTTCCAAAACAACATCGGCCAAAAAGCGTTTGTAACGACGGATAAGTCGTGCCGGAACAAGAGGGGTTGGAAAGCGCATGAGCCGCGGCCTATACCGATAAAACCCAAGGAACAAGGACCTCAGACAATGGCAAACCCAACCGCTGCGATGCTGGTCATTGGCGACGAAATCTTGTCGGGGCGCACACGGGACACCAATACGTACCATCTCGCTGGGCGGCTGACCGAGGCCGGGATCGATCTCA
>CAJQNG010000155.1 GCA_905479635.1 uncultured Boseongicola sp.
CCGGCATGCAGACGTGATGATCGAGGCCCACCGGATCCGCGTGGAGCGTGGCGATCACCACATCGACAAGGAACACCTTGCAGATGCCATCGAACTCATTGTCGAGCGTAGCCAGCAATCGCTTTCAACGGACCGTGGACCGCGAAATCCATACTGATCGCAATGGGTGTCGGTGACCTTTTTTGCTCGGGCGCGCCTGACCAAGATATTCGCTGAAACGGCCGCGACTGCTCACCCTGCATGGGAGACGAGCACATGGTAAGGTAATGGCCCAGAGCGACGCCCAATCCATTTGACGCATTATCCTCTTAAAGCGCAATTTTCTGCGCCAGTCGGATCGCGCGTTGTCGCCTAAGATGCGTCTTGCCGCTGTCGCACCCCGGTGACTGCTAAGAAGTAAAAATCGAGCATCGAGTTCAGCGAGGCTGGGGTTCTCTGAAGCCTGCTACGCAAAGCCGCGCCCTCCCAGCAATCGACCAGTCGTTCGGCCATCTCCTGCACGTTGGTGTCCTTTGGAAGTTCCCCAAGTTGTCGGGCTTCTTCCAGGCAGATAGCCATTTCGCTGGCTATTTCAGAAAAGCATTGCGAAATCTTTTCCCTAAAGACGTCGCTGACGCCCGACAATTCCTGGCCAAGGCCACCGATGAGGCAACCCATGTAACCTTTCTCACGATACGATTTCTGCGTCATCTCGAAAAAGTCCCGCACCCGCGTGAGCGGAGGCCGATCAGTATGCCTGAGGCGGGCATCGATACCAGCGTGAACCTGCGACATGTAGGTGTCGAGAACCTGAAGCGCAAAATCTTCCTTGTCTTTAAAGTGATGGTAGAATGATCCCTTTGGCGTCCGGGTCGTGTCCAGCAACGCCTGAATGCCCAGGTCGTTGGAACCATGCTTCCGATCGGTAGCGGCAATTGCACAGGTCTGCTTGGTCCCGCTTAGCGGACCCTCGCTGCAGGTCGAACCAAGGTCTGCTCTAAGGCTGTTCGCGTAAATCCGTAACCGCGATCAGGACTGAGTATCAGCTTCGCGGTCTGTCTCGGCGTTTTCCGCGGCCCACTCACCCGCAGCCTCCACTGCTACGGTCGAGGCGGTGGGCAAGACATTCAGGTAGCTTTCGGTCTCCTCCACAGGAACGACCGCGCGCTGCGTCATACGGTAGAGCGCATAAAGTGCAATGGCAACGAAAGTCGCGCCTAGCACCAGCCAGAACGCGAAGGGGCCAAGCCCCTGCATCGCCCAGCCAGTGACCAGCGGGCCTATTATGGCGCCCAGACCGAACGTGAAGATGAGCCCCCCAGATGCCCCCGGCATATCCTCGGCCGAAAGAGAATCGTTGGTATAGGCCAGAAACAGGGCATAAAGCGGCGTCGTCACCCCACCGGCGAAGAAGGCAGACGCCATCAAGGGCCAAAGACCACCACCAGTGATCCACCCCATCGCGCAGGAGACTGCGCCGAGAGAAGCCGCCCCGAAGATCAGCTTGCGTCGGTCCATCCGGTCCGAAAGCCAGCCGATGGGGTATTGTAGCAGCAGCGCCCCGGCGAACAGCATTGCGATAAATAGCGCGATCTGCGATGTCGTCAGCCCGATCTGGGTGCCGAAGACTGCGCCCATGCCTGATTGCGTCGCATAGACGCTGCCCAGCAGAAATATCCCCACAGTGCCAAGCGGCGAGCCCGTGAATAGGTCGCGAAGGGGCATAGGGCGCGCGACTTCGGCGACCGGCGCCGAGGTCGCGGAGAGAAGGATTGGTCCAAAAGAAAGCGACACTAGGATTGAGGCGCCGATGAAGAGCACCGAAGTCCCCGCATCCCCCAGCGTCAGCAGCCCTTGGGCTCCGATGATCCCAAGCGTCTGCGCGATCATATAGGCCGAAAGCACCTTGCCACGCGTCTCATTGGTGGAGGCATTATTCAGCCAACTCTCGGCTGCGACGTAAATACCTGACATGCAAAAGCCCACAAGCAACCGCAGTACAGTCCAGGCCCAGGGATCGGCCAGCAGTGGAAAAGCGAGTAGCCCCGCTGACATGAAGCTCCCCAGCGCCGCAAAAACGCGCACGTGCCCGACGCGCCGGATCAGCAATGGTGTAAACCGTGCGCCCGACAAGAAGCCCATGAAATAGCCCGAAGTAACGATGGCCAGCTCTGCAGACGAAAATCCCTCGATTCCGCCCCGCAAGCCGATCAGGGTGAAATGCATGCCGTTGCCCAGCATGATGAGCACGACACCAAGCAGTAGGGCCCAGACACCGGACAACACTTTAATCATCAAACATCCTATCGCGCGTGGATCTCAATATACTGCTCGCGGCGTCTCATGGAACACAAGGCGCTGGCCTTGCTGCAACGCCGCATACATGACCGTTTACGACAAAATAAAAATTGCGCCGCAATTTCACCAAGAAGCCAGTGTGTTTGAGTTTTCTGCTTTGGCGCACACGGTCCACCTGTGCAAAAGTACCGTACCTGATCTTTTGCTAATCGGGCACTTTTGGGAGGGGGATGGAATGGTCAGAATTACAGAGGGCTTGGGAGTATTGGCACTCGCCGCCGATGCGGCAACGGGAAGGCCGAGGGGTTCGGGCTTGTCTGCTGCAATTGTGGCTGCCGAGTTCTCACGAAGGATCGGTGAAGATCTCGCAACTCAGAAAGACGCCTATTTTCTGGCATTGGTTCGCTTTATTGGCTGCACGATCACCAGCCATGAAACTGGAATGCTTTCATTCGGGGATGATCAGGGATTTGCAGTGGCAACAATGCTCGGCGATTGGGCGGATCGCGAGGACCTCAAGAAACACCTGAATCACTTCATTGCCCACGAGGCTACCAAAGATGAACGCGATGCGGCTTTCAACTACATCTGCGATATCCTTCCGGATGCCGCTCCAGATTTCACAGCTGCCCATTGCCGACAGTCATATCTTTTAGCGAGCAGGTTGCCGGTGTCTCAGACAGTACTGACATCCGCAGCGCGTAGTTTTTACGGCCAAACGGACAGACCTGATATTCGTCGGATGCTGTCGAAAGGCTTAGCTCACCCCGATGGGGTGTCAAAATTCAGCAAGAGGTGCGAACATCGGCAATCGCCCAATCAGCGCTTGCGATTGCGTCTCGCAGCATATCGTCGGTCACGTTCTGCCTTACGTTCTGCTTCATGCGCCGCTTTTTGCGCGATCTCTCGATCGGCAGTCTCAGCACGTTCCGCCTCTAACCCTGCGTCACGCTCCGCGGCTTGCGCCGCTACACGTTCGGCAGCCTCAGCTTGTTGCCGCTCCAGGTCCTCTTTTTCTCGCAGCAGCTTTATCGCACTGACCTTCCGTTCTGCTTCACGGGCTGCAGCTGCTGCATGCCTTTCTGCGCGCTTTGCCAGCTTCTTGGGATCATCTGCCGCCGCTTTAAACCGTTCAAGCAGATGCTGTTTGGCTTCAGACGCGGCCTTGAGGCGCCCGTCAAAGCCATCTCGATTAGAGTTCTTCATATAGTCTTTGCTCACCTTACTGCGGTTCAAGCGCTACGTCAGTTGCACGCCACACCGATGGACGATCGTCGACGCATCCTTTTGGCAACCCAACCGGGAGGTCGCTTAACGCACCGGGTTACTCGTAGCAATAGAAAAGCACTCGCTGAAACCACATGTGCAGAATGACAGGCAATGCAATTCTACCGCCCGAGGCCTGCTTGTAAGGGATTTTTCGGACACTCGACTTAGAGCGATGGAGAGATTGAAAGTGGGGCATGTTTCGCAAAGGCCGAAGGCTTGCTTTCGGGAAGACCGAGTAAGCTCGCCACTTTCGTCAGATGATCGCTTTCCCGTACTCGCACGAGATCAGATCGACCAATTGGTTTATCCCGCTCAATTGCTTAACAATAGAAATGTGCTCCAGTCTCGTCGAACCATGTCTGCTTGGCATCCGTACTGATGCCGGACTTTCGACGTGGTATGTTTCATGAGATCAGCCAGAAGAGGAGTATATAAGCTTCCGGGACATCATCACCATCTTGACCCCAAAGCTGGGAATACGCGGATATTTTGGGCTGTTGCAATCAATATCCTCCTGACGGTCGTGCAGATCATAGGTGGCATTCTAACCGGTAGCCTGGCGCTGATTGCGGATGCAATCCATAACCTGTCCGATGCGCTGACGCTTGTTCTTGCATTCTTTGCGCGCAAGATCGCACAGCGGCCTGCCGACGACACCATGACGTTTGGATATGGGCGCGCAGAAATCGTCGCGGCATTAATCAACTATACGACCCTGATCCTGCTTGGCTCATACCTAACCTATGCTGCCGTCATGCGGCTCTTCGAACCCACCAGCGTTGACGGCTGGTCTGTCGTTGTCATTGCGGTCTTTGCTTTAGTAGTTGATGCGGTCACCGCCTTTCTGACCTACGCGCTGTCGAAAGAAAGTATGAATATTCGCGCCGCGTTCCTGCATAACCTCGCAGACGCGCTTGGATCTGTTGCGGTTATAATAACGGGCACCGTGATCATATTGTATGATTGGCGGCTGATTGACCCGTTCATGACCCTATTGATTGCGGGCTATATCCTTTGGCAATCCGTAACCGAAATCGGCGGCTCCGTGCGAATATTGATGCTCGGCAGCCCACCTGATCTGGATATTCACGCCATCTTAGAGGCAATACACGCCGTACCGGGCGTTGAGGATGTGCACCATCTGCATCTGTGGCAGATGCAGGAACACGAACAAGCGCTGGATGCGCATGTCGTTATCAAAGAAGGCGTTTGGATGGAGGCGGATAGCGTGAAGCTCGCTGTGAAAGCCGCCCTGCGTGATGGGTTCGGACTTTCCCACATCACACTTGAATTGGAATGCCATGTCCATGCCTGCAAAGACCCCCAGGAAGTCGGCCATGCCGCCCCTGCAAGCTGAAATACACTGAGCGAAATCAATGCGCGGCGAGGAGGGTTCAATAGGTTCGCATAGTTCAAAAAAATCGCGACTGGCAAAGTTTATGGCTTTGAGACCGCGCCGGTTCCCGACTGGCAGGAGGTTCCCACGCTGTGGCGCGATAAAGGCAGGAGCGTTTAACGAGAAGAGTTGAGAATTGCGCTACAGCTCGTGCCTGCACTTGCATGATTTGAAAACTTTATGAGGGGAAGCGGACATTGGCCGCAGTGCAGAACATGTCCACCTAGTGCTCAAAGCCCACTTTCGAGAGAAGTCGCCATCTAGTAGTTTTGGAGAGCCGGTCAGTCTGAAATAGCGGTTATTTTCGGGCCGGGCGTAACATTGGAAAACGGGGCGGCGACGAACCAACGCGCACCTCCGCCAACTCTTGAAAACCGAAACGTTTGTAGAGAGACGTGTTGGCTGCGTTTGTCGACTCCAGATAAGCGGGCAACCCATCGCGATCGACCATGGCAAGACCATACTCCAAAATCTGCGTTCCAACACCGCGCCCACGACACACGGGGTCTACGGCAATCAGCCCAAGGTACCAGTGTGGATCACTTGGGCAATAGGCAGCGCATTGAGAGATCAGGGCTGGGAACTCAGGCGGGAAACCGTGTCCCGCAGCCGCGGACGAAGGTTCTGCCTGCGCAACCTCTTCAGAGCGGTCAGCCTTTGCACCAGGCGGAAGCCAGACCGCAGCCCCAGCAAAATCACCGATCACAAAGACCGTGCCCGCATCAAATGCCTCAGAATAAGCGCGCCTTGGGTGCTTTTTGCTATCGCGCAGGAAGTCTAGTGAATTTGGCATCACCCAACGAACAAATGGATCGTCAGTGAATGCGACAGACAACAGTGCGCCCAGTCGCTCCTCGTCTTCCCGGCCCCCACGTCTGATAGCCATTTCTTTCAAGGTCACCTCCGACGAGTTATCCCTGTGAATGCTATTGGCTTTCCGCCATTTCACAAGAGTTCGTTCGCGAACCCAAGTATCGATGGTTTCAAAGCGGCCGTCGTTCGCTGCAGTTCGCACCCGTCCTCGTTTAAATCACCGTCGTTCATCGCTCACTCGTTCCAAATACCGGCTTGTTCGGGAACAGTTGCCCGAGTTTGCTGCGTTTGGCGGGTTCGGTACGGCACCGGGGCTTGGCACTGTCGCTTACCACAACTGCGCATAGCCGCTGGGGAGTGGTAGGCCGGCATGGCCTGCCACGTATTTTGAAAAGCAACAGGTCAGAGTCCGTATTGCTCGCGTGCGTAGTCGCCGAGCCCCACGGCGTCGAGTTTGGCGAGCGGGGCGAGGAACGTTACCTGAATGACGCCAGGGGCGCGGCCGATCTCGATCGCACCGTTTACTGTCGCCCGGTTGCGGATCTCGGCCACAGTCACGTCAAGCAACTTGGCCGCGCGAGTGAGGCCGTTCTCGATTGCGTCGTTGAGGTTGGCTGCAGTGCCTATCACTGAGATTGGGGCCAGAGGCTCTATCTCAGACACGCCCCATTTTGTAGCAAGGCGTTGGCCTTTCGCTTTCTCCGCCTCGCTAAACGGTTTTGCTAGCGGCGGCAAATCCTCTTCCAAAGGGAAAAGAACGGGCCCATCCAGCGGATAGTTTTTCACGACCTCTACCTGCAATGTCACGCTGCCTGAGACATCCATGGTATGCCCGGCGATTTCGCCATCGCCCTGACCGGCATGCATGTCCCCCATATAGATGCCCGCGCCGGGAACCTTGACCGGAGCTACCAGGATCGAGCCCGCGCGTACCGCGTCGATATCCATATGACCATCGGTCTTGTGCTCGGCCAGTTGCTCGGCCGTGATGGCGTAATCATGAGGCGCGCCGACCAGAAAGGCGCCGAAATCACCCGCGTTGTGGCTATCGGGCATTGGCATCGACGGGCAGGTGCCAAGCTGGCCCATGAAGGGGCGCATCCGGATTAGCGTGCCTGGCATGTCCGAGGGCGCGAAATTAAGGATCGAATGCTGGCGGCTTTCGTCGGGCAGGGCTGAGTAGTGATCTGCGTCTTTAGCAATCGTTTCCGCTGCTTCTTTCGGCAACGTCAGCCCTACAGTGCGAGTTTCGTCGAAAGTAACGGTATAGCCGTGTACGATCTCGAAGGGTTTCACCGCGTTGCCGCAAGCGTCACATTTGACCGACTCCTGCCCAACACCTTCGATATGCGTCTCTGGCCAGACCGTGTCACAGACGGGACAGCGCGCGGCGACATAGGGATCGCCCAGGCAAAAACCTTCGGGAGAGCTGTCATGCCCAGACGCCGTGGCGATTGATGTCACTGTGATGTCCCGGATGCGGATAGCGACACCATCGCCAACCTCGGCCCCCTCGACATATACAGGCTTGGTTACCTCGTGCCCGCCTCGCAGGCTCGGGGTGATCATTGGCCCCCAGCAGCCGGGCGCGGTATTTGCGATGATCGTGCCGCCGTCTTCGACTGGTCCCAACATCTTCTCATTGGGATCGAGCACGCTATTGGTGAATTCCTGAACAACGACGCTACGGCGCGATGCTGGCGCTGCATTACTTCCATCCGGCATGATGCCCACTCCCTGAATTGAATTTATCGAGGGTAAGAGTAGTTGTTTCGACCACGTCTGCAAGGAGCTAACTATCGACAGAAGGCGAAGGACCAACACTCGGTTTCGGCTGGCCGCAGGACACGATCGAGAAAAAAGCTCAGCGACGAAACACCCGCAGAGCGTTTCGAACGGTCGGTGCAGATGACTGCTGCGTCTTCAACTTTGGTTAAGAGGGCACACAGCAGACCTTCACTGCCGTTTGCACTAAGGTCTGCTAAGCGTGACAAAGTGAGCTTTCGCTGCGCCTGTGCCAAAGGCAGCTTTAGGTCGCTCAATGCTTCAATTGAGAACCGCTAAATACGAAGTGTGTCGAAGTTCACCCCTCTGTTCATGGCCACGTCAATCAGGAATGCAGTCTCGGCGCGGCATAAGGGGCGAGTTGACTGTCCTTGTAGAGACTAGTTCGCATGCGTCTGACAGCACCGGCTTGACGGTTTTATTATTCCGGCGCCGTTGCCCGTGCTGTCTGGATTTCGCGGTGCCAGACATAAATGCCGGCGACTGCGATCACCAGTGCGCCCAGATACGTGAAAAAGTCTGGGTATTCACCAAAGATGACCATGCCCCAAACTGTGGCAAAGAGCAGCCCGACATAGGAAAACGGTGCGATCGCGCTCGCCTCTGCCGCCATCAATGCTCGGATCAGGCAGAAATGGCCTAGCGCGCCGAAGCACCCCAGGGCCATCATCAAAACAGCCGCCAGCGGATCAGGGCGCACCCAGAAAAACGGCACGATCAGGCTGAGCACCACTGTTCCGAAAGCGGCTGTGTAAAACAGCGAGGTCCACGCGTCTTCATCGCGGCCAACGAAACGCGTGGTCAGCGCATAGCCGGAGTAGGCAAGCGCGGCACCCACCGGCAGGAGCGCGGCAGCAGAAAACACCTGTGAACCCGGGCGGATGATGATCAATGCGCCCACCAACGCAGCCCCAACGCCAAAAGCCCGGCGCGGGCCAAACCGCTCGCCCAGGATAAGCGCAGCGCCCAGCGTGATAAGGATAGGGTTGATCGACATGATCGCAGCCGCATTTGCCAGCCCGATGGTTACGAAACCGAAGAAAAAACACGACGTAGCAATCAGCAAAAAAACCGAACGCAGCAATTGCAGGCCCGGATAGCCGGTTTTAAGGACCCTTTTCATACGCGGCGCAATCAACAAGGTCACCACGACCGTCTGTCCGGCATAGCGAGCCCAGATCGCCATGACCGTATCAGTACGGTGGGCGACTTCTTTGGCCATCGCGTCCAATACGCTAAAAAAGAACATAGTGGCTATCATCAGCGCGATTCCTTGCGCCGTACCGCTCAGCTCTGACCATGGTCGCAGGCGAGGGCCCGGTGCAGGTTTCTTGAAAGCCATCTGTGATCTCCAGAAGTTGGCTTACGTGAATAGCCTCTCATGTGTGGTGTGCGTCGGTTGTGCAAGGGTTGAATTGGCGCTGCGCCTGCACTGTCAGAGGAAACTGACTTGAGAGGGGCGGGGCGATGAACTGTCCTTGCGAAGCGATAAAACGCAGCCCCTCCGTTACTTCAAAACAAGTCCCGAGATCATCCACCTGCCCGTGATGATCTAAGCATGGTTACCACTTTCGCTCCGGAATGTAGCAGTATCTGCTGCATGAGCCTGGCATCGCCGCCGATGGTTATAGTTGGCTAGAGTTTGAGCGTATTGCTACAACTGGTTGTTCGGTGGCGTGCGGTCGTTTCCGGCTCCAAGCAAGTATTCGCCGCGCTCCGAGCCTATGGCAGATTTGGGAAGCGGGTCATTCGGGGCGCTGCGCACGAACTGTCACAACGCGGACAAGACGAAAGTCTATACGCGAGGGGTCAAGGGCGATTGTATCGAACCTCAAAAATGCTTCAAGCCAGTCCCTCGGGTGCTAGGTCCCCTATCGAGGCTTCCTCGACCTTCGCTTTCCGCCGTCGCTCGGTCTTCGCCGTCACAGGCAGAGGTATGTCGAAAACATAGCCCGGCTCGGACTTTTGACGCTCCCAAGTGTCGAGCATTTCGCGCCACGCCTGCCGCAGATTGCGCGGTTCGGGCATATCGTCCTTGATCTCAGCAGCCAGCGCGGGAAGGTTATAGCAAGGAATGCCGGCATACATGTGATGTTCGGTGTGCCAATTCATATACCAGTAGAGAAACTCAATGACCCTCGGTAGGCGTATTGACCGGGTGCTCTTGCGGAAGTCGCTGGTGTTCTCCATCAGACCACAATGCTGGGGTAAAGCAACGAAGTAGCTGAGCCAGTTTCCGACATAGCTGGGGATGGTGATGATGAGAGGCAGGACCCAGAGACCGGTCACAATCGCCACGATGAGGACCGCGCTGTGGAATGCCAATTGTGCGCGCGACCACCACATTGAGCGGGAGTGTTGGTCCGGCTGGTCCTCGTGTAGTGCCCGCAACCACTCGTTGGCAGGGATTTCGGTCGAGCCGACTTTGCCGACCGCATCCAGCATCGTGACCCAGATCGTTGACAACAGCCCGCCTTTGCCAAACGTGCGCCCGGGTTGGGTCAAGAGGTTGACCGTGAAAAGCTGCAGAAGAAAGGTTCCGCCCACATTGGGATGCAACGGTAGAAGATTTTCGCGGTCGCCCTCGGGGTGCAACGTATAGCGGTGGTGATAGGTGTGGCTGGCCGCGTAGTCGAACGGATTCCACCAACTGATCAAGCTGAAGAGAAAAAGAAAGAACTTGTTGAGCCACTTGGTGTCAAAAACGGTTCCATGGCCGAGTTCATGGGTTGCGGTGCCACGGAAGAAAGTCGCGACTGTGCCGTGGACGAATAGCGCCGCCAGAAAGGCGATCCAGTAGCCCTGGGCCCAGGTCAGATAAACCGCCGCACCTGTTAGGCTGAAGAGACCAAAATGCCCTCCGGCTTGAATCCAGCCTTGCCGATTGCTGCGTTTGGAAAGCTCGCGAAACCGCTCGGGCGGCATCTTGGAGCGGTACCATTGGACGTTTAGGGTCTCGCGAACGTCAGAAAGGGGTTGGTATTGCATGTCTCACCACCACATTCGAAGCAATGCGAGAATGGCCCGTCAAAAAGGAAATATGCAAGGTTTTTCATATACAGCACCGCTGAGCGTGAGCTGCCTCAGAGGCTGCGCGGTACTTCCTAAGCATGTCCCCCGGGGCTCAAAGCATGCCTTCGCCGCAGATCGTACTAAGTCTTCACAGCAGGGTGCGTATACGCCGGTCCTGATATAAACACCGCTAACTGTTTAGCATCAGGTCCAAGAAATAGCTGTCCCGACCAGCACCAAGCCCATCCCGGCCAGTTCTCGAACGGTATAAGTTTCATCAAAGTGACGCAGAGAGATCGTACCAAGGATGCCGCCGCGGGTCGAGAGGGCGCCGCGATAGATGCCATCGCCCAGAGCATAAGCGAGGGCTTTGGAACATTCGCAACAGACAAAGGCGTCCGTGTCCCTGCTCGCGTAATATATTACTCGGCAACCCGCATGGCGAAGCCGGACAAGGGGACCTCTAATCATCTGCGCTACACTTAGGCACTCACTGGCGTCATCCGACCGATGAAAATGCTGCGCGATGCTCGAATGGCCGTTCTGGAGATGCTGCAGTGCGGCGCTAGACGTGGGCACGAATGTCTCCTGTGGCGCAGGTTACTCAGACGCCTTGTGAGGCGTTTGAGAAATGCGTTGCGTGCCTGGCGTTTCAAAAGGGCTTATAGCTGCCGTTTGCTGCGGGATGGACCCGGGGTCCGCTCAGCGGGCAAGGTTCTAACCGTGGAAGCCCCAAAGGTGCGGCGTGACGCTAAGCAAATTGCAGAACGGTTCCGGCTTAGCGGAAGCAGGCCTAAGGACCGGGCTAGGGTCTTTTGTGACGTTTACATTTCACTATCTTAAACGCACTCGCGTCAAATGCCCGATATCTGTGCTCTGATCAGGGTCATTCGCCTACGATCACGGTAAGGCTGCCCTCGTCTGTCGCAAATCGGTCGGAAACGGAAACGCGCAGCCGCACCTCTCCTGCAAATCCCGGAGCCGGGGTATAGATCCATTCGCCTCCCTCGGGACGCAGTTGGCCCGCCTCCGGCCCCTCAATGAAGGCGTATAAAACACCCTGAAGCTCTGGACCGGGCGTCAGCGAAATTGGCTGATACGACGTGGTCGTCACTGTCTGATCCGTCGCTCGCGGGGGCTCCTCGCCCACCCGGACGAAGACCCCTTGTGCATAGCTGTAAAACGACCCGGCCGGCACCTCTTTCAGGGCTAGGGCTCGCAACATGTACCAATCGCCGGGCTGTGGATCGGGATCAATGAAGGTGGTCCCGGTGATCAGCGCATCTTTGTTCAGGGGGACAAAATTGGTGCTGCCGTCTACCGCTCGGTAGACCCGGTAGCCTTGAACATCGAGATCAGCCGAAGCGGTCCAAGACACTTCCACCCCCGCGCCCGTAGCACGGGCGATCACCTTGCGGGCAGGGGCGGTCGGAAAGGCGCGGCTGGTCGGGTCGCCCATCAAGTTCACCCAGATAGAGTTACGCCACAGGTACTGCCCGGTCGGAAAATAATCCATGACCTCGCGGTAGGGGCCCACCACCGTCCCATTGTTGACGGTGCGCATGTGGACCTCGCCAATGCTGCGGCCAAGCGCCATGGGATGCAGCACCCAGGCCGGCCGCCCGCCCCACCCGCTGGCGATTGTGTACCAGGGCTGAGCCAGCATCGCGGAGATCTGGTTGCCGCGCCGGTTGAAGCGCTGCTTTCCACTACCAAAGTTGATCGTGAAGATCGCCTTGTTGGCGAACTCTGGATAACGTGCGGCGTCCGCGCTGCCGAAATCCACCCCCCAGAGCCAGGGCTGCGCCTCGCCTGCATCGTGATGCCCGCCCACTGTCACCGCCTCTGGCCCGACGATATTGCGTAAGGCATTGCGCTCAACTTGCAGATAGCCTGTCCCGCCGTATGCTTCACGAAGGTCGCCAAGCAGGCCCTGACGCCAGTGATGGTTCTTGTCGAAATAGGCAGCCAGAAGCCGGATCTCGCGATCCCCGTCGCCACCGCTTAGATTGGCCATGTCAATGCGACCGACCTGCATCTCGATGGTGTCGCTGGGCACTTGGTTGGGCAACAGGATGCCCGCGCGGTTGTCCTGCCACTTCCCGTCCATCTCGGCATAAAAGAGGTCGGTTGGATGTGCGACAGGTGCGTGCCCGTCGGGCGCGGCGCGGCCGCTCTGCACCACCGGCACATGGCCTATCAGGATCAGTGCATGGCGGCCGAAGGGATCGACGAAATATTGCTTCTGGACCCATGATCTGAGCGCCCAGGCGCGGTCGAGGTTGGCCACCGGATCGCGGTCGTCTCCGCGCGGAGTGTTGTGGCGGATTACCCGCCAGCCGTCGCCCACCAGATCCATCGCGAAGCGGTCGAGACGCGCGGCGAGGGGGGCGGCGAGCGTATCGTCGACCACAAGAAGTGCTGTGCCGCGGGTCTCCTCGGCCGGGACCTCGGTGCCGGCGACCCAGTAGCCCACATCGACGATGTCGCGGGCGCTGCGCAGCACTTGATATTCAAAGGCCGTGCCCGGGCGGATCGTATCGTCGGTAAAGCGCATGACCGGCCCCAGCGCGGGGGCAAGCGGCCGCCACGATCCCGGCCCGCTCTCCCCAAGCCGCCGCCGATTGACGGCGACATTGCCGACCCGCGGCGGATTGGCGGTGGCCCAGCTGAGCTGCACCGCGCGGCCGTTGGGGTCTATCACGGCTTCCAGCGGGAGGGGTTCTTCGACTGAAGTCTGGGCGATGACAGAACTTGCGATGCTGAGCGCAAACGCCAGAAGGATCGTAGCGCCGTTCCAGCCCGCCTCTGATCGAAGCAACATAACCATATCCCGCATTTACTCCAGCCTCGCAGTCCCCTCAAGGGCTTGACGCGCTGTTCGCACCGACACATCAAAAAAGCGCGCCGCCGATCGGCGCCTCTCTTGCTTGTTCTGGTGGCGCTGTCAGGGCGCCTTGTTTCCGCGCCGGACCACACGATGCCCAGATCGCCGAGACCAGCTACTGTGCTCGGTGAATCGGCAGGTCGTCGATCTTCGCCTCGATGCTGTCAAGCATCTGGAGATATTCCCGGCTTTCAATAGAGCCGAAACGGCCGTTGAAGCCCTCTTCAGACATGATTTGTGGAACGCCGTCGAATGGAATGATTACGTCGTTCTCCTCCTTGATCAGCGCTATCAGCGCCGGCCAATTCTCAGGAGGGGCGGACATCAGCCTGTTGGACAAGCGAATACCTGAGTTATTGGCAGCGATGTCGGTGAAATCGAAGCCGCCTGACTTAAGCGTGTCGAACAATTCCTTGAATTCCCCGACCGATGCGGCAAAACCACGGTTGCTGGCCGCCTGAAGGGCGGCGGCGGTGGTAAAATGGCGGCGACTGTCAATGCGGCCATTGAAGGTCACGGCGGAACACTCTGTGCGCCATGGCCGCTTTTCAACAAAATCTTCTCCGGCAAGGCCGCCCACGACTAGGGTAAAGTCGCGCGCGCCGCAGACCCGCGTCAGTGCGAAGATAGCCGCCGTATAGGCATTGGCGAGATCGCCTGAGGTCGCGTCCTGGAGCGCGGCGGTAAGCGTGAAGAGCAGATAGGGCAGATAGCTACCTTCAGTCGGCAAAACACCATCATCCATCGCCTCGCGGATCATGACGTAATATCGATCTATCTCATCGGAGACCGGCATTTCGGCGCCGCGCAATGCCCCAAAGAGCCCTCGCATGACACCGTTCTTACCCATTTCGGCGATATTGAGATCGAAGGAGACCTGGTCGTCCTGGATATCCATGCGCGAGGCAGCTTCGACCAAGGTCGTTCCAAAATCGTTTCCAAAGATCGCATTCCCGCCCAGCCGTCCGAGCTCAAGGGCAAGACCAGGCGGCACACTCAAAGCGCCTACCTGGACGGCCCGTAGTACGACGCCGCCGTCGAAGGCCGGGACCGCCGCCGATACGTTAAGCCATCGCGATTGTCCCGTCCCGGGAACAGGGACCGATGCCTGACCGCTGACAAGTCCATCCTTAACCACGAAACTTCCGCGAAGCCCTGGAATAATGCGCGAAGCCACCCGGATGAGACTGTTGAGGTCGTCTTGGGTCATGATAAGACGTTCCGACTTCGCGCCGCCTGAGCCCGCCGCAACGCGCACCTCCCGGACAAAACTACGGGCAACGACGGCATCTTCGGGGGTCGGAGCGCCTGCATGCGCGACTGTCGGGCTGCCGTCCAGCACAAAGACCCACAGAGCCGCGCTACCGACAAGGGAGATAGTTACCAGTCCCCAAAATGCCCGGCGAAGAACCTTTCTCATTGCAAAACCATGCCTTTCTGATCGTACCCTCATCAGATATCAACCGTACCGTCTAGAGTGATGCGCTCATTATGAACGACTGCTTTGGGCGGCGGACTTACCCGCCGTTCAAGTTGCAGTCTTGCTTGAAACAGGCGGCCAAGCAAAATCTGGGCCAGTCCTGAAGTAAGAGACATTATTGGTGAAGAAAATCTGAGGTTTCAGTTTTATCAAACGCCCGTCGGGCTTTCCGATCATGGCAACATTTTCAATGAACCACGAATTCCAGCTTTCTTCATCACACAAATACTTCTTCAACAATTGACGAAATCTCGCAGGCGACATCGGTTCAGTACTGGCTTCGCCTCGCAGTCCAAGATGCAACAAAACCCCAGCAGTATTGTCGAAATGGACTATTTCAATAGCGCATCTCGGGTCGTTATTGATGCACTTTACGGAACTGGCATCTGTTGAACCAAGCAACCAAATAGCACCGTCTTCCCAAATAAACCACATAGGCGCATTCCGGGGCACACCGTCTTTAGAAGCGGCCGCTAGGGTCGCCATGATTGGGAGGGCCAACACTTCTTCTGGGTCAAATGCACATGACTCCGAACCTAACCATGCCTGATTTGACTAACAAGAGAGAGCAACTCCGGCTTTGTTTGCCTACGCTATGGTCAAAGCCGACCTTCGCTGAAGTGTCCACCAATGACTGCCAACCCCAGCGGCCTCAAACCCGGCCATGGTGGTTGTCGCTCCCGGACAAGGTGGTTGACGCGCTACAGTCAGCATTATGACAGGAACAGTTCGGAGCCGCGGGTTTGCCTGAAGGATTTCCAACGTTTCAAGTCCGGACAAGCCTGGCATCATCAGATCTAACAGCACAAGATCGAACCGCTTTCCCCCCAAAAGCTCAATCGCTTCCTCACCGGACGACACAGATGTCGTCGTGTACCCATTGCGGACCAGTCGCCTCTTGAGCATTTCTCTGTTTGTTGGGTCATCATCGACCACAAGAATATCACCTCCTGCCCCCAAAGAGGTTTGATCAACTTCTGTGTCCGTTTTCTTCTTATCTTTGAGCGTAATCGTGGGGGCCTGCTTGGCTGGTGCTTTCACGTCTTCCCATTGGTCCAACCGTATTTTCTCAACCAGAGAAA
The DNA here is from genome assembly GCA_905479635.1 of uncultured Boseongicola sp. Taxonomy (GTDB): domain Bacteria; phylum Pseudomonadota; class Alphaproteobacteria; order Rhodobacterales; family Rhodobacteraceae; genus Boseongicola. The sequence goes on from CAJQNG010000155.1 coordinate 16,002, forward strand.
CAATCGCTTTTTCCGCCGTGATGATCTTGTCCAGATCCGCGACCATATCCGGATCGTCATCTACGAAATCTTCGCGCAGCATTTCGGCATATCCTGATATATGGTTGAGCTGCCCTCGGATCTGAAATTGTGCATCAGCAATGGAAATTTGATCGGGTGAGGTTTTTCCCGCACTGAAATGATCATCAATCAACGCCAGGATACGCTGTCCCGCATTTTGAATGGCTTGAAGATCATGTGCGTTGTCCTGCTTACCCACGTCCTCCAGCTCTTCCTCGATCATTTCGGAATAGCCGATCACGTGCCCAACAGGTGTTCGCAGATCATGCCGGATTTTTGACAATAGTGTCGCAAACGAGTTTTCAGGCGCTTCTGTCATGACTACCCTGCCGTCGGAGGTTCATGGTCTCGATGAAAACGATGCACCGTCCATTGAAGCGCCTCTATCAGTGAGGTGTCGGCGAGTTCTTCAATGATGGCCAGCTTCGCGTCTTCATTCTCCAATGTTTCAAGTCGCCGACTTGCTTCCGAAAACAACAATGCTTGATTTGAATATTGCCAGGCAAGTTCACGCACCGCCATTTTGCCTTGATAAAGCTCCCAAAGGGCTAGCCAAAGCGGCAAGAGTCCCATCAGAAAGACCAGAAACGTTTTACCATCGGTCGCCATGACATTCAGGTGATATAGATCTTTCTTGAAAAACACGAGCGCAAGAGTTCCGAGAAAAGACCCAATAAACAGCAGGCGCTTGATCATCTCAAGTCGTTCATGTTCATGATGCAGTTGGTGGACTTTCTTTTTGAAATAACCCGATTGGTCCTCTACCCAACGCTTCCTGACAGCGGCAATATCCCGGCCAAACGTATGAGCTGAGGGTAAGGGTTCAACACTCTTTGCGGCGTCATACAGCCACTCCAAACCATTGAAACGGTTGACCTTCATCAGTTTAAGGTGATCCTCGATAGAGGTCGAGTGCCCACACCCTGCAAGTTCCAGAAAATATCGAATCCGGATCGTCTCAGCAAAGGCCCGATAGGCCAGATGTTTCGAAAACCATGCCCTATCGCGACTGACTCTGAACAGGACATAGCCAACGGCAAACAACACTAAATATGCAACGAGATACACATTTGACGAACTTAGTTTGGCATAAATCAGGAAAAACAAGCCCATTGAGCCAGCCATCAGACCAAAGCTCTTGAACAGGAAATCAGATCTCGTCTGATTTGCTATAGCAAGTTGGTCAGCACGAACAAATTCTCCATTCAGCCGCTCGAAGTTTGGAGAATGCTCAGCGTCTTCGGGAACGAAAAAATCATACGAAACGATGTCTTTCGCATTGTCAGAAAACCGCTCGGTGGCATATCTTTCAAAACCCACCCATCGCTCAGATACTTTTTTCGGAAAGTCCGTCAAGCTGGCAATACACCCCGGAGCCCCTTCGGACATCAGGTATTCAAAACCCACCAGCCCATCGGCATCGTCACTCCATTCTCTGGGAGAGAAAATAGAAATTACCAGATTCTCATCATCCCCCAGCGTTGATTCCCGCGTAACCTTTTCAACACCTGAACCCGATGATCCAGTCAGGTAAGACAGGGCGACATCCGAGGTCCCGCCAGGAAGTTGGTTCGCCACGCCGTCCCACAAAGCCATCAGAACATTTGATCGTCGGACAAGGTAATCTTTCAACATCAGATACTGGCTGTCCCGGTCCAGTTTTAATGAATCAGACAGCGGCAACTCCTCGACCACGACCTCGTC
>CAJQNG010000156.1 GCA_905479635.1 uncultured Boseongicola sp.
ACTAGCCCCATGGTTTCACCGGGCATCACCTTGCAGGAAAAGTCCATCACGGCAGGAATTTCGCCTGCACGCACAAAGAAAGAAATGTTCAGATCGTCAATCTCGAGGATTGGTGTTTGAGCATCATTTGCCATCATATCAATCCTTCAAGCTTTCTTCACGCAGACCATCTGCCAAAAGGTTCAATCCAAGAACCAAAGACATGAGTGCCAATGCAGGTTGAAGTGCGAGGTGCGGGTAAAGTGAGAGCAGTTTACGACCTTCATTGATCGTCATGCCCCAGTCTGCGCTCTCTGGCGATACGCCAAGACCGAAAAAGCCCAGTGTCCCAAGAAGGATGGTTGTGTAGCCGATCCGCAAACAGAAATCTACGATCAATGGACCACGGGCATTTGGAAGAATTTCCCAAAGCATGATGTACCAAGGCCCTTCACCGCGTGTTTGGCCTGCAGCCACGTAGTCGCGCGTTTTGATATCAAGCGCGATGCCACGGACAATCCGGTAGACTGTGGGCGAGTTGACGAAGACCACCGAGACGAACACCACCAGAACGCCGCCCGGAATGTCGAACAGGTCGATGGCATCCGGTAAGAAGTTCAATGGAGTGCGATCCTGACTGATCAACGAGAAGTATAAAAGAAGCCCCACCACGAGCGTGCCACCCACATAGATCTTCTGCTTGTTCGGCTGCGTGTAGAACCGCGAGTTGAACAGAACGACGAGGAAGATGATCGGGAACAGGAACAAAACAGCGGCCATATAGCTTGGCAGGCCTGTCGCGACAATCTCGGGTGTGACGAGAAGGTAGAACAACAAGATGACCGGGAAGGCAAGGATCAGGTTCGCGAGGAAGCTGAGGAACGTATCCAGCTTGCCGCCGTAGTAAGCAGCAGGCAGGCCCAGCGTGATCCCAACCATAAAGGCGAACAATGTCGCCATCGGTGCGATCTGGATCACCACCCACGAGCCTGACACCATACGGCTGAAGACGTCGCGGGCCAGGTTGTCGCCGCCGAGCAGATAGAAGGCATAGTCGCCAACTTCCGCCCCAGCGAGCGGTTCGCCCGGGGATTTATTCTTCATGCCCGAAACTTGCCCAAGCGGGTCATGGGTGACGATCAGGTCCATCGTGCTGAACACGCCGGTAAAGACCCAGAACATCACGATGGCAAAGCCGATCATCCCTATAAGGCTGTCAAACAGTTTGCCGTAAAGACCAAGGCTACGCTTGAAGGTGATCGACAATGCGAAGCTAACCGCAAGGGCGATCCAGACCGGCAGGAAGCGGGTCGATATGCCTCCGACGATGCCCTTGTTTTCGATGCCCGGCACAATGATGCCACCGACTAGATAAACCAGGATCAGCGCGATCAGGGCGAAGAAACAATAACGCGTCGCCGAGACGGCAAGATCGCCCGGGCTTTTCTTTGCTGCCAATGCGCCGTCCTGCATTTCAACTGCAGGTGAGATGAAGTTTAGCATGATCTGTGCGACGACTGAGACCGCAAAAACGGCCAAAGCGGCGAGGAAGATCGGGTTCAGGACGGAGAAGCTTCCGGTCCAGGTTAATTGTTCCATAACTCTGTCCCTCCTTATGCGATACGAATGCGTGGGTTCAAAAAGACGTAGCCGATGTCAGATATCAGCTGCGTGATCAGAACAACGAAGACAGCAACAACGGAACAGGCGAGCAGCAGCTCAATGTCGTTGTTGCCTGCGGCTTGCACGAGCGTCCAGCCAAAACCCTTATAGTTAAAGAGCGACTCGACAATGACGACGCCGTTCAACAGCCATGGGAACTGAAGCATGATCACCGTGAAGGGCGCTATCAGAGCGTTTCTGAGCGCATGCTTCAGAACGATATTAGGGAAGCTGACGCCCTTAAGGCGCGCAGTGCGGATGTATTGTGCCGCCATGACTTCGGTCATCGACGCGCGGGTCATACGAGCGATGTAGCCCATGCCGTATAGGGAAATGGTCAAGACGGGCAGAAAGAAGTTCTCGAAGGTGATGTCATCGGCGGCCGATGTGGCGGTGCCCTTGAACCATTTCACTCCTGCGGACGACGCAAACAATGTGATGAAGATCACGCCCGAGACGTATTCCGGCGTTGCGGTTGAGGCGATCGAGAAGGTGGACAGCGATCGGTCAAGCTTTGAGCCCTCGCGCATGCCTGCAAGCACCCCGACGATCAGGGCGGAAGGTATCATGAGCAACATCACGAACAGCATCAGCCATCCCGTGAGGCCAAGCCGGGTCGAGACGATGTCTCCGACGTCCGCTTTGAAGACCGTACTTTCGCCCCAGTCGCCCTGAAGGATGCCGCAGAAACGTGGCGGTGTCCCTTCATTTCGTGAATTGATGCAACGCCCGCGGAGTTCGCCGTCAACGCCTGTCTTGGTCCATCCCGGGGCCACACCAAGCCATTCGGCATACCGAAAAAGGGAGTTCCCACCGAAACCGTTATTATCAAGCCATTGCGTGACCTGAGCGTCCGTCATCCGGACGTTGCCTTCCGACTTCGCGACTTTTTCGAGGTTCGGCTGCAGATTGGTCAACACGAACACGATGAACGTCAGGCACAGCGCGGTCAGAAGCATGACGCCCAGTCGCCGCAAAATGAATAGGCCCATTGATTGTCTCCTCGGTAACGTCCGCGGGCCAGCTGTCAGTTTCGTTTTGGCGAAAGTGCGCAGGGTTGGCGGATTCAGAAGAAAGGGGCCACCAGTGTCTGCGGCCCCTTCTTAGCTTTCGCTATGCTGCGAATTAGCTTTCGCTATGCTGCGAAACCGAATTTGTAGAAGTGGAATTCATGCGCGGGATGCTTTTCGGCCCCAACCACGTCGCCCCTGTGGTGGTTATAGAGCGATCGCCAATAGGGCTGGATGATGACACCCTCGTCCTGCATGATCTTTTCAATTTTTGCTATCACTTCGCGGCGCTTGTCAGAATCTGCGATCGCTAGGGCGTCGCCGATAAGCTGGTCAAACTCGGCGTTCGAGAACGCGCTTTCGTTCCATGCTTCGCCTGTTCGGTATGCCAGCGACAGGATTTGCACCTCCAGCGGCCGGTGGTTCCAAGTCGTGGCCGAGAAGGGATACTTGGTCCAGTCATTCCAGAACGTCGCACCAGGAAGCACAGTGCGCTTGATGGAAATCCCCGCATCGCGAAGTTGCGCTGCAACTGCGTCACCAGTGTTGCGTTCGAAATCGTCATCCACAGTGATCAACTCATGTTCGAAGTCCGCAAGACCGGCTTCGTCCATCAGGGCCTTTGCACCTGCGGGATCATGCGCCTGCTTGGGAAGTTCCGCATAGGCGGGGTGGATCGGGCAGACATGGTGGTTTTCTGCGACGACGCCGCGGCCGGAATACCCGAGTTCAAGGCAGATTTCGTTGTCGACCGCCATGGCAAGCGCGCGACGGACCCTGCTGTCGGCGTAAGGTACCAAACCATCGACTTCGGCAACCTGGTTCGAACGAAACACGATCGTCGCGGCTGTCACCGTTTCTGTCTGTATCCAACCGATGGATGTCATAATGTCGATGAATTCGCCAACCGTCTCGTAGAACAGGTCGACCTCTTCTGAATCGGCCGCCGCAGCCCAGGCTGCCGGATCGTTGCCGTAGTCGATTATCTCGATGCGGTCGAGATAGGGCCCACCATATATTTCGGTGCCCCACCATGGCTGATCTGAGCGTTCCATCACGCATCTAACACCGACCTCAAGCACAACACCCTTGAAGGGGCCGGTCCCGATCCATGTATCGTAAGGCGCCTCGTGATCGTGATCAGCATGCGCTATGGCCGAAGGATAGTCGGAGATGTTTGCGACGATAGCAATGTCCGGCGCGCTCAGCTTGAGAACGACTGTATGGTCGTCCACTATGTTGATTGCGCCTGGGCGCGCTTTGTTGTCTTCCATCAGTGAGGTCATGCGTGACGCCATCGAGTTGGTTTCAACGCTACCATCACACCAGTCTTCGATATTGCGTGCGACATCGGCAGCGGTGAAATCTGTTCCGTTGCTCCATTTGATGCCCCGACGGACGTTCAGAGTGTATTCCGTGGCGTCTGCGTTCACTTCCCAGCTTTCGAGAAGCATGCCCCGGAACGTTCCGTCAGCATTGTATTCGACGAGATACTCAAGAATGCCCCGGCTTTGATTGCCGATTTCGCCCCAATCGTAGGAACGCGGCTCCTTCATCGCCTTGACGGAGCTCTGTATGCGCAGCGTGCCGCCCATCTTCGCATGGCCAGAGGCGCGTGCGGGCGCAGTCGCGCCTATGAGGCCGTAAGCGGTCGTCGTTGCCACACCAAGTGCTGTGGCACGGG
>CAJQNG010000157.1 GCA_905479635.1 uncultured Boseongicola sp.
CGCCTTCGCTAACGTCGGCCGAAGCCACGTCGCTGAGTTTGGCGAAGCGGTAACCGGGACCGGCTTGAACTGACCACTGAATGTCAGGCGTGTTGTAGATGCGGTAACCTGCACCGAAGCTGACGAAGCCGTCGGACTCAAACGACGAGAACTGATCGACCGAGCCTTGCAATTTCGCGAAACCAAAGGTGTTCGCGGTGAAATCACGGGTGTACTCGAGGCCGTAGAACAGGCTTTCTTCGTCTTTGGTGCCGTTGTTTTCGCCGTAGGTATAGCTCAGCTGAAGCTCGATGCCGTTGGGACCCCAAACGTAGTTCAGGTCCGAGCCGATACCAAGATCGACACTGTCGGTGTTACCAGAGTTCGCGATACCGCGCAGAGCGACGGAGCCGCTATAGCCTTGTGGACGGCCTTCGTTGCCAAAAGCGTCAAGGTCACGCTCGGCATCATCTTCGATGTCATCGAGCAGGTCTTCGTTCAGGTCTTCCGCAATGTTTGTACCGGCGAAATCCTGTCCGACTGCGCTCGTCGCCACGAAGGCAGTAAGGACCGCAGCAACGCCAAGGGCGAGACGGGAGGAGGAATTCATTCGATTTATCCTTGGGAAAAATAGTGCCGTCATTCAGCACAGACCCGTTTATAGAGATGCTGCAGGCGCAAAGTGAGCGATATCGTATGGTGAGGTCATATTGCGGTCAAACCTGTGTAGCCATGACACGGTTTCTCCCTTCATTTACTGGAAAAAATGAACAAACCGAAGGCGCGGGTTTACGCATACTGCGGCGCAGCAATTATTTTTTGTGACCACTTGAAATTTACTCGGCATCGCAGGGAGCGCGCAGTGTGCCTGGGCAGAAAGCTTCACGCGTTCTCGTATGGGGTGATTCGACAGATATTTTTTATAAGTTATTGAATTAATACATTAAATTATAGTATATTCGGTGAGTTCAGTATTCGCTGCCGCGTTTGTTTTTCAAGGCGCGGCAGCGTGTTTTCCTATACCATTGTCTTTGTTATTCTTTTCACTCCATGGCTTCCAATTCGTCGATGAAGCCGGAGATCATCGACAGGCCTTTATTCCAAAATGCCGGGTCCGACGCGTCCAGTCCGAACGGGGCGAGGAGCTCTTTGTGGTGTTTGGACCCGCCCGCTTTCAACATGTCGAAGTACTTGGCCTGGAAGTCGTCGTTGCCTTCTTCGTAGACTGCATAAAGCGCGTTCACGAGGCCGTCTCCGAAGGCGTAGGCGTAGACGTAGAATGGCGAGTGGACAAAGTGCGGGATATAGGCCCAGAAGGTCTCGTAGCCGTCCATGAAATCGAATGCGGGGCCGAGACTTTCGCCCTGAACCGACATCCAGAGAGCGTTGATGTCGTCGGGGGTAAGTTCGCCGGTGCGGCGGGCGTCATGGAGTTTGCATTCGAAGTCGTAGAACGCGATCTGGCGCACGACAGTGTTGATCATGTCCTCGACCTTGCCGGCGAGCATGATTTTGCGCTCGGCAGCACTTGGCGCGTTTTTGAGGAGACGACGGAAGGTGAGCATTTCGCCGAAGACGGATGCGGTTTCAGCCAATGTGAGAGGGGTTGAGGACAGGAGTTCGCCCTGGCCTGCGGCGAGCCGTTGGTGGACGCCGTGGCCAAGTTCGTGGGCCAAGGTCATCACGTCGCGCGGTTTGCCGAGGTAGTTCAGCATGACATAGGGGTGGACGTCCGAAACCGTGGGGTGCGCGAAGGCACCGGGGGCTTTGCCGGGCTTAACGGCGGCATCGATCCAGCCCTTGTCGAAGAATGGCTCGGCGAGTTTTGCCATTTCAGGATCGAATTCACCGTAGGCGCTGAGCACCATTTCGCGGGCTTCGTCCCAGCCGACAAGGCGTTCACTTTCCATCGGAAGTGGAGCGTTGCGGTCCCAGACCTGCATACGATCAAGGCCGAGCCACTTGCGTTTGAGTTCGTAGTAACGGTGCGACAGCTTTGGGTAGGCTTCGACGACGGCGTCGCGCAGCGCCTGCACCACTTCAGGTTCGACGTGGTTCGACAGGTGGCGACCGGTTTGTGGAGTGGGCATGCCACGCCAGCGGTCCTCGATTTCCTTCTCTTTGGCGAGCGTATTGTGGACGCGGGCGAAGAGCTTGACGTTGTCGCCAAACACACGGGCAACTTCGCGTGAGGCCGTTTCGCGGGTGTCGCGGTTTTGATCAGTGAGGTCGTTGAGGGTTGCCTCAAGACCGCGGGTCTCGTCGCCGATGTGGAATTCGAGGCCCGCGATGGTTTCGTCAAAAAGGCGGTTCCATGCGGAAGCACCGACGGAGGACTGGTCATGGAGAAATTTCTCAAGTTCGTCGGACAGTTGGTACGGGCGCATGGTGCGCATGCGGTCAAAAATTGGCTTGAAGCGCGCAAGATCGGCGTTTTCGCCGAACAAGGCGTCGAGGGCAGTGTCGTCGATGCGGTTGATCTCGAGGGAGAAGAACACAAGCGGCGTTGTATAGGCGGTGATTTTGTCTTGGGCGTCGGACAAAGCCTTGGCGCGGTTAGCATCGGTGGTGATCTGATAATAACGCAGGCCGATGAAGGACATGATGCGCCCTGCAATCATGTCGATCTTCTCGTAGCGAAGGACACAGTCAAGCATACCGGGTGCGTCGAGAGTGGCGAGCTTGCCGTCAAAGTCCGACGCAAATGAGGCGCAAGCCTCTTCCAGCCAGTCGAGGTCGCGCTTCAGCTCCGTCGCATCAGGACTTTCGTAAAGATCGGAGAGGTCCCACTCGGGGAGATCCCCGAGATTTCGGGCGCCGGTGGCGTTGACGTCGAAAGCGGGGCGAGGCGTGAATTGCATGGATGGCTCCGTTTAATAAGGCTTTGATCTCAGATAGGGGCTGAAGCGTCGGATCGGAAGGCGAAATCTGCCTTTAAAGACTGTAATCACACATAGGCGTCCAACATCGTCTTCAGATCGGCGAGTGTATTGGCCTCAGTCGCTGGTTTGTCTTTGCGCCAGCGCGCCATACGCGGGAAGCGTAGAGCAACACCAGATTTGTGACGCGGGCTTTTGGCGATACCCTCGAAGGCGATCTCAAAGACATGCTCGGCCTTCACTGATCGAACCGGCCCGAAACGGTCGACTGTGTTTTTACGCACCCAAGCCGAAATCTCGCGAAATTCGGCATCGGTCAGACCGGAGTAGGCTTTGGCAAATGGCACAAGGGTGGCGCCATCCCAGACCGCGAAGGTGAAGTCAGTGAACAGGTTGGCGCGGCGACCATGGCCCGCTTGAGCGTAGATCATCACTGCGTCGATCACGAGCGGGTCTACTTTCCATTTCCACCAATCGCCTTTGCGGCGTCCATCCCGGTACGGGCTGTCTTTGCGTTTGAGCATGACGCCTTCGGCGGCGATCTCGCGGGAACGGGCGCGGTCGGCCGCGAGGTCGCCCCAAGTTATGAATTCGAGCAGCGGTGAGAGGCGCAGAGGGGCTTCGGGCGGGGCCTTCGCGACCAGCGCGTCGAGATGCGCCCGGCGGTGGGTGAACGGCAGTGCGCGGATGTCATTGCCTTCGTGTTCAAGAAGATCGTACGCGCGCAGGATAACGGGCGCATCCTTAAGGAGTTTTGCTGGCACGGTCTTGCGCCCGATGCGCTTTTGAAGGGCGGCGAAGGGCATTGGTCTGTCGTCTTTCCAAGCGAGGACCTCGCCGTCAATGACCGTCCCTGGCGGTAGGAAGTCGGCGAGCATCGCGAATTCCGGGAAACGATCGGTCATCAGTTCTTCCCCCCGTGACCAAAGGTGGTGGGCTCCGCCGCGTAGGACCAACTGTCCCCGGATACCGTCCCATTTGTGTTCGGCCGACCATGCAGCCGGGTCGCCAAGGTCGTCCGGCGCTGTATCGAGGGGGTAGGCAAGGTAGAACGGATAAGGTTTGGACAGATCGGCCTCGGGGTTTGGGGCCAAGATCAGATCGCTGAATGTCGTGTCGTCGGGCGTCCATTTTCCCATCAGACGGTGGGCAAGCTCGGGTTCTTCGATGCCCGTTGCCTGTGAAAGGGCTCGGGTCATCAGCTTTTGGCTCACCCCTATCCGAAAGCCACCCGTTATGATTTTGTTGAAGATGAAGCGCTCGGGCGTGTCGAGCTGATCCCAGGCGTTGAGGATGTGGGTTTTGCGTCCGTCTTCCTCAAGCGCGGCAAGGCTACGGATCTCGTTGACCCATTCTGTGAGGGTTCGGGAGGATGATCCCTTTGGGGCGGGCAGGACCAATGCGATGGTCTCGGCTAGATCGCCGACGATCGGATAGCTTTCCTCAAACAACCAAAGAGGAATGCCGGCCTGTTCGGCGGCCCATTCCCGCAGGCGGTTGGCTGTGACGGTGCGTTTGGGGCGGCGACCAGACATCAGAGCGATTGTCCAAAGCCGATCCGTGTCTGACGCACCCGCAAGGTAGTCTGCCAGCGCGGACACTTTCTCGGTCGTGCGCGTGGTCTGATCAAGGGCAGAAAACAGAGAAGCAAATCGCTTCATGATCGGGCAAACCAAAGCCCCCCGCCCGTGGAATAGGGGGCGAAGCAGGGCATGTGTCGGGGCGCGTGAACCATGAAAGGGAGTATAGCACGCGCGCGCCGGGGGTCACATGCGAGTGATGCCAGTCAGATGGGCGATCCTGTGCAACTCACCCTGGGCGTTCACACAGGGGCCGCGAAAGCTTTCGGGTCACATCGTCTTCTGTGAGGCCAATATCGCACAGGATATGGTCGCCCAGCTCCAGCAAGGCGGTCAACCTGCGGCGTTTGCGTCGCGCACGGATGCGGACGGTTAGCCTGTTCGCCAGATCACCAAGCGGGGAGACCGTGGCTTTGGCGCCTTGGATATTCACAGGATAAAATCATGCAATATGCCGCTGGCAAGCGTTGCGTCTTTTATCCTCGGTATCATTTGGTGTGATCGACGAAGTCGCGTTACAAAGTGCTGCTTGGCGATGTCCGGCTGCGGGTGCGCGACATCATCCGGCAGGTCTGCAGCGAAAACGACGTCGATATTCTCCGCGGCGTCCTGTCGAGCGACCATGTGCATATGTTCGTGTCGGTGCCACCGAAACTGGCGGTGAGCGACCTTAGGCGGCTGATGAAAGGGCGCTGGTCGCACGAGGTGCAGCGGGAATTTCCGCAATTAAAGAAACCCACCTGGGGCTGCCACTTTTGGGGCAGGGGGGTACTTTTCAACCAGCAACGGTGCCATCGCCGAAGACATCGGACTGCAGTACCTCAGAAATTACATTTCTGACCCTACCGACGCCAGTCGGTAGCCGTTCAGTCAGGAAAAATTGAGCTCGACGTCACGAGACGTCTCCCCAAATCATCGATCAAATTCCCATGAACGGCTGCGCGATGCGCGCGATCAGACGACGGAAGCGCAGGGGCGCATCTGTTGCTGCCAGGCAAATGCAATCTTCGCCATCCTCTGCAATCGGCGTATGATGCAGGTCCTCGTCCGCAATTTCGATGTCGCCGCGACCGAACCGACCGTCGTCATCGCGGAAAGCACCCTTTAAAACCAGAGTCAGTTCCGTGCCATTATGACCGTGGTCGGGCATAGCGGCGCCAGCTGGAATCTTGAGCAGGCGGACAGTTGCTTGGCTCGAGGTTTTCAGAACGACCTGCTTCACGCCCCCGCCCAGATTACGCCAGGAGACCTTATCAAGATCGCCTCCGACGTAGTCTTGGAGAGGTTTCGGAAGAACTGCAGTCTTCGGTGGGGCCACGGTTTTTGGAACAGCAGGGATTTCTGCGATACGCTCGAAGGTCGCTTCAAGAGCAGTGGCGGTCATCTCAACGGCCGCGTCCTCGTCGATCAGGACGCCACCAATAGCGTCAAAACTTTCAAGCCGCGCCCGACACTCGTCGCAGAGCGAAATATGCGTTGCGACCACAAGGCTAAACGCCTCGGGCAGATTGCCTGACGCATAGCCCATCAGAAGGCCATCGTTGAGGTGGTGTTTGATTTGTTTCATATCGCTTCTCATTTCATCGTGTGGCGCAGTCGTTCCATCGCCAATCTTATTCTCGATTTTATCGTTCCAAGCGGTAGGCCTGTTTGGTCTGCAATCTCGCTGTGGCTTAAATCGCCGAAGTAGGCCTGCTCGATCAAAAGTCTCTGTTTGTCGGGTAATTCAGCGACAGCTTTCGCCAGTTTTTCGGTTTCCTGTTGCAGTACGAGCACATCAGCCTGATTGGGTTCCGCTTCAGGACCCCAAGGCAAATCTTCAGGTTCAGGCCGTCTTTGCTTTCGGAGCGCGTCTATCTTTTTGTTTCGCGCGATCGTAAAAATCCAAGTTGCGACACTGGCGCGGCTTGGATCGAACAAATGAGCCTTCTGCCAAAGCGTGGCCATCACTTCTTGCGTACAGTCCTCCGCCAGAGATTCGCCCGAGCCACCTTTCATCAAAAACGACTTAACCCGTGGGGCAAAGTGCGCAAATATCTTAGCAAACGCCTCCCTGTCCTGATCCATATGGATCCGCCGGACAAGCGCAGGCCAATCGTGATCTTGTTCGGTAACCTTCATATTCGTACGACGCCGCCCTTTAGATGCCGTCCTTTCGACGCCAACGTTATAGGGCGCCGGTGGATGAATTGCATCAAATACTCTGAAAGCGGTGACGTTTTGCATGTACATCGTTTACGGGTGTCGTCACCAACTGGATCAAAAAAGCTTAGCACAGCGAAAGTTTAATCTGAGAGCCGGTTTGTTGCGTAAAGAGTAGTGTATTGAGGACGGGAGACAAGGAATGCCATTCGAAGAGCGCAGCGCGGCTGTGAAGCGTATAGTTGTGATTGGTGGCGGCATTTCCGGGATGGGAGCGGCGTACCATTTGGCCGAGTCTCATCATGTGGTGCTCCTTGAATCAGCGCCGTGCCTGGGAGGTCATGCGCGCACTGTGTTCGCGGGTAAAAACGGAGATCAGCCGGTTGATACCGGGTTCATTGTCTTCAATCACCGCAATTATCCGCATCTGACAAAGCTGTTCGACGATCTTGATGTCCCGACGGCGCCGAGTGCCATGAGTTTTGGCGTTTCCACGCGTGGGGGTGCCTTGGAGTATGGGCTGGCCGGCGCCGATACGATTTTTGCCCAACGCTCAAATGTTCTGCGGCCTCAGTTTTTGCGCATGATCCGGGATATTTTGCGTTTCAATGCGAAAGCCGATGAGGTTGCCACGCCTGATATGACGATCGGAGCGCTGATCGCTAAATTGGGCTTGGGGTCTTGGTTTAAGGACTATTATCTGACGCCGTTTTCGGGTGCGATCTGGTCCACCCCCACGGCGCATATTCTGGATTTTCCGGCGCGTGCAATGATCGAATTTTTCAAGAATCACGGGCTGTTAGGCTATTACGGCGACCCCAAATGGCATACGGTTCAAGGCGGTTCCATTGAATATGTCACGCGGCTTGGTCGCGCCTTGGAGTCGCGCGGCGTAGACGTTCGACTGGCGGCATCCGTCAAGAGCGTGCGGCGCTCGGATTTTGGCGTGGAAGTGCGGACAGAAGGCGCCGAATGGGAGTCTTTCGACGAGGTGGTGTTTGCCACGCATTCCGACGACACGCTGGCCCTTTTGGCGGACCCGACGCAGGCCGAGCGATCAGCTCTCGGTGCGATCCGGTATCAGTCGAACAAGGCTGTTTTGCATTGCGATCCATCCGTTATGCCGGCGCGCAAGAAGGTTTGGTCGTCATGGTCTTATGTGGACACGGGCAAGTCGCCGGATGACCCGATTGATCTGAGCTATTGGATGAATTCGTTGCAACCAATCCCGCAGGATGACCCGATGTTTGTCACACTGAACAGAACGGCGCCAATCCGCGAGGAGCTCATCTATGATGAAGCTACTTTTCGGCACCCCGTTTATGATTTGGCGGCGTTTGACGCCCAAAGTACAATCCGCGCAATGAACGGACAAAACCGGACGTGGTTCTGTGGGGCGTGGATGAAGAATGGTTTTCACGAGGATGGCCTGGCGAGTGCGGTCGATGTCGTCGAGGCTTTGGCGGCACTTGGACAAACTGCCGTGGCCGCCGAGTGACCAGCGCCGTCGAATATATCAACGGACAAACCTTTCATGGTCGTAAGGGCGCAGTGGACAACGCGTTCCGGTATCGTGTGGACTACGTTCTGCTGGATGCCGAGGCGTCGGTGCGCGCGCCGTTCTTGTTCTCGCGCAATCGGCCCGGACTGGTGTCATTGCATGATTTGGATCACGGTGGGCAGCCGAAGGCTGGGCGAGGTTCGCTTTGGGTGCGTGAGGTTTTGGCCGAGGCGCGCGCTCCGTTTGCGATCGGGCGCATTGAGTTAATGGCACAGCCACGCGTCTTGGGGCACGTTTTCAACCCTGTGAGCTTCTGGCTTATTTACGACGAGAACAGTTCCCTGAAGACAGTGATCGCTGAGGTCACGAATACCTTCGGCGACAGGCATTCCTATCTTTGCCATCATGATGATTGGCGCGAAATCGGGCGTGAGGATACGCTTCAGTCGGAGAAGTGCTTGCATGTGTCGCCATTCCAGCCGGTTGAGGGTGGATACACATTTCGGTTTGATATCCGGCCCGACAAGATTGGAATCTGGATTGATTATACCGCTGGGAACGGCGGTTTATTGGCCACTTTGACCGGCGCGCGCGCGCCGCTAACGACGGCAGCCCTTGCGTGCGCGTTGCTACGGCGGCCCTTTGGCTCGCGCCGGGTGCTTGGATTGATCCACTGGCAGGCATTGAAACTTTGGTGGAAAGGGGCGTCGTTCCGCGCGCGCCCAAAGCCTCCCGCTGAAGAGATCTCGCGATGAGCGCGCGAGTAGGCGGGCTTCCGGCCTATGCGATCTTTGCGGCGACCCTCGCAGCAGCGGGATTACCAATATACATACACGCGCCGAAGTACTTCGTGGACGAATATGGGGTTAGCCTAGCAGCATTGGGAGTAATTTTGTTTGGCTTGCGATTGCTTGATGTGGTGCAGGATCCGCTTCTGGGCTGGCTGAGCCGCCGGCTTGGAGCATGGCGGCGCGGATCAGTTGCTTTCGCGGGTGCGGTGATGGCGCTTGCAATGGTTGGATTGTTTGCCGTTGAACCGCCGATTGCACCGGCGGCATGGTTTGCGATTACCCTGGCATTGTTGTTTTCCGCATTTAGCTATCTCACGATCACATTCTATGCGCAGGGCGTGCAGAAAGCAGGTACAATGCGTGGCCGTGACGGCCATGTGCGCCTGGCAACCTGGCGCGAGTCCGGGGCGTTGCTTGGCGTTTCGATGGCGGCGGTTTTGCCGGTTGCGCTCGTGTCTTTGACCGATGCTCCGTTTGCAGTCTTTGCCGTAATCTTTGCGATTTCTGTTGGATTTGCCGTGCTTGCCATGCGCGGAGAATGGCGTGCAGGGGGTGTGGTCGAGGGTGTCGGATTTCGTCCGATCCTGGGCGATCCACTTGCGCGACGCTTGTTGTTGATCGCCCTTCTGAACGCCACTCCGGTTGCCGTGACCTCGACATTATTCTTGTTTTTCGTCGAGAGCCGCCTAGGTGCAGTCGGGTGGGAAGGTCCGCTCCTATTGCTATTTTTCCTTGCTGCAGCGGCTTCTGCCCCGGTTTGGGGAAAGATTGCCGGACTGGTCGGCGCCAAGCGGGCACTGCTTGCCGGGATGGCGCTTGCCGTTGTGTCTTTTGGATTTGCGGCGTTTCTTGGGACTGGGGACACGGTGGCGTTTTCAGGGATCTGCATCGCGTCGGGAGCAGCACTTGGGGCCGATATGACATTGCTGCCCGCGATCTTTGCGCGCCGGATGTCGGAGATTGCGCCTGAGGCGGCCGAAGGTTTTGGCCTTTGGTCTTTCGTTACGAAGTTTACGCTCGCGTTTGCGGCAGTCACGCTTTTGCCGCTGCTTGAGGTCTCGGGGTTCGAACCGGGAACGACCGCGACCGCCTCAAAAGAGGCGCTGACGACTTTGACACTGATGTATGCCGTGTTGCCTTGTGTTTTGAAGCTTGTGGCAATGGCGCTTTTGGCCAGGACGCCCATCGAACACGTCTATGCGGGCGCGGCTATGCAGGAGACCTGACACATGGACATATTTCTTGGCGTGGTAATTGGAGTTTCAATTATGTTCGCGGCCATGGCGGCACGGTCGCGATTTCTCGACTTCTCTGCGCAGTCGTCTGAGGACTACACGAACACCACACCTAATTTCGACATTCGCAAGCATCTGAATGGGCCGATCGCCTGCGAGGGCGTAATCTATGGTCCGACAGGGCGCGTGACCTCGCGTTTTGTTGCCGAATTTCATGCAGAGTGGGAGGGCAATGAGGGCCGGATGACTGAGCACTTTCGGTATGACAGTGGCGTCGTGCAGGCCCGTGAATGGCGTCTCTCGCTGTCTGACACAGGTAAAATTCGTGCCGAAGCCGCTGACCTTGTGGGCGTTGGTAGCGGTCAGCAGATGGGATCGGGCGTTTGCCTTAACTACACCATCCGCTTGCCCGAAAGTGCCGGTGGACATGCGGTTGATGTCCTGGATTGGATGTATCTGGTCGGGAATGGTACGATTATCAATCGAAGCCAGTTCCGCAAATTTGGATTTAAGGTTGGAGAGCTGGTGGCTACACTGCGCCCGCTTGAAGTGAACAATATGGATGGGCAGGAAGACGTGGCATGAGAACTTGGAACGGTAAGCGGTATTGGATCGTGGGGGCGTCGGCTGGATTGGGGCGCGAAGTCGCGCGCCAGATAAGCCAGATGGGTGCCGAAGTGATCCTGAGTGCGCGCAGCGAGGATGATCTGAAGGCGCTGGCGGAGGAATTGTCTGGGAAATCAACCGTGGTGCCGGTTGATATCGCTGACGGCGAAAGCGTAGCACGGGCCGCTGAAGCTGCGGGCGAAATTGATGGTTTGGTTTTGCTTGCGGGGGTTTACTGGTCATTTGGCTCGGCTGCTTGGGAACCCGAGAACGCAGTTCGGATGGTGGATGTCAACTTGACGGGCGCGTTTCGCGTCTTAGGACACGTCGTGCCGAAAATGGTCGAGCGGGACTCGGGCCATATCGTGTTTACCGGGTCCTTGTCGGGTTTTCGGGGTCTGCCAAACGCGGTCGGCTATGGGGCGTCAAAAGCGGGTCTGATGTCGCTTGCCGAGACTATGTATGCGGATTTGCGGAAAACCGGCGTTCAGGTGCAATTGATAAATCCGGGCTTTGTGAAAACGCGTCTGACCGACAAGAACAAATACAAGATGCCGTTTATCATGGAGCCCGAGTATGCCGCGCGCGAGTTTGTGGACCATATGGGGACGGATCGCTTTGCCAAAAATTACCCGACTGTGTTCAGCTCGATGATCCGCTTTACACAGTTCTTACCGAACTGGCTGTACTATCGCCTGTTCGGCTAGAGTGCTTTAAAATCCGAGGCGATCACGCAGCGAAAACCACGTCATACCAAGCGCCAACAGGGGCGTGCGTGCAATTCGGCCTCCGGGAAAACTGTTTGTTGGGAGCTGAGACATGAGGTCAAAACGGCCGGCGTGACCTGCGATGGCCTCGGCGACTATCTTGCCGGTGAGGCCAGTAATTGCGACGCCGTGGCCGGAAAACCCCCCCGCTGCGATCACGCCGGGCGCAACTTGCCGAAGCATGGGCAGGCGCGTCATCGTGATGCCAAGTGTTCCGCCCCAATGGTAGTCGATTTTAACGCCGTCCAGCTGCGGGAACAGCTTCAGCATACGGTTGCGGAGTGCCCCGACGATGTCGGACGGGAAGCCAAGAGTATAGCTCTCGCGACCACCGAATAGCAGGCGGCTGTCTTCGCTAAGCCTGAAATAGTTGACCACGAACTGGTCATCGGCAACGGCGATGTCTTTGGTCAGAACATCTTTGGCGCGATCGCCAAGCGGTTCTGTCGCCGCGATAAATGAGTTGATCGGCATGACGCGCGATGAGATCTGGGGGTTCAGATCGGGGAGGTAGCCGTTTCCTGCGAGGACCACATGATCGGCGTGGATAGTGCCGTGGCTCGTACGGACCTCGCCGGATTTGACGCCAATTGCTTCCGTGCGCTCGAAGATACGCGCGCCCGCGGCCTCGGCACCGCGCGCAAGGCCAAGGACGTAGCGCAGAGGGTGTATGTGCCCCGCGTCCCAATCGAGAAGGCCGCCGCGATAGACCGTTGTCTTGCACACGTCCTGGACGGCATCGCGGTCGAGATATTCGGTTTCGTAGTTGTAGGTGTCCTGAAGCCAGTTGCCGTAGGTCTGCGCGTCTTTGGCACCGGATTGAGACCACTCGCCTTGGAAGACGCCGGGGCGGTAATTTGCCTCTGGGGCGTGGTCGGCGGCGAGCGAGCGGGTTAGGGACTTGGCTTCAACCGTGAGGTCCCAAAGTTGGCGTGCGGTGTCTGAACCAAGGCGTTTCGCTAGCCACATCTGGTTCTTGTTCCAGCCGGTTCCGACTTGTCCCCCGTTTCTGCCAGACGCGCCAAAGCCGACGCGATGGGCTTCGACCACCACAACACTGAGACCTTTTTGCGCGGCGTGGAGTGCGGTCGAAAGGCCGGTATATCCTGCCCCAATAACCACGACGTCAGTGCGGATGTCGCCCGCAAGGCTTGGCCGTTCCGGGCCAAGGTCGGCGGTCGCCGCGTACCAGCTTTGGGGATACGTGCCAGGCTTATCGTTGCGATAAAGCGGGTTCATGCGGGTGAGACCGGAATGCTGTGAGGGCAAAATAAGTAGTCGATTGGGCTGTCTGCCTCTTAGACGTTCAAAAGGAGGTGTTCGCGTTCCCATGGGCTGATGACCTGGAGGAATTCTTCGTACTCGGTCAGCTTAACGATTTCGTAGACCTTGCAGAACTCCTCGCCCAAGGCCTCTCGGAGAGACGTTGCGGAGGCGAACCCGTCGAAAGCGGCATAGATGCCGCGGGGAATTTCCTCCTCGGCGTCGTAGGCGTCGCCCTTGAATTCGTCTTTTGGAGTGCTGCCTTCAACCATGCCAAGATAGCCGCAGGCGAGTGATGCGGCAATGCCAAGGTAGGGGTTGCAGTCCATACCCGGCAGGCGGTTTTCGACGCGACGGGCCTGCGGATCCGAGACTGGAACGCGTATGGCAGTGGTTCTGTTGTCGCGCGCCCATTCGAGGTTAATCGGGGCGGCGTTGTCTTTGACGTAGCGGCGGAATGAGTTCACGTAGGGCGCAAAAAGAGGTGTTGCCGCCGGAACGTAGCGTTGCAGGCCTCCGATGAAGTGCATGAATGCGTCTGTTTCCTCGTCATTTTCGCCAGAGAAAATGTTCTTACCGGTTTCGGTTGAGACGACCGAGTGGTGGATGTGCATTGCCGAGCCGGGCTCAGTTTCGATGGGTTTGGCCATAAAGGTTGCAAAGCAGTCGTGGCGCAAGGCGGCTTCTCGGATCAGGCGCTTAAAGAAGAAGACCTCGTCAGCAAGCTTGACCGGGTCGCCGTGGCGCAGGTTGATTTCAAGTTGGCCGGCGCCACCCTCCTGAGTGATACCGTCGATCTCCAGGCCCTGGGCTTCGGCAAAGTCATAGATGTCATCAATGACCGGGCCAAATTCGTCCACGGCTGAGATCGAATAGGCCTGACGGGCCGCTGCGGGACGACCGGAACGGCCAACCATGGGCTGTATTTCTTTGCTGGGGTCGGTGTTGCGGGCAACAAGGTAGAACTCCATTTCTGGAGCCACTATCGGGCTCCAGCCGCGCGCGTTGTAGAGTTCGACCACGCGTTTCAGCACATTGCGCGGGGCGAACGGGACCGGTTCACCAGTTTTCAGCGCGGCATCGTGGATGACTTGCAGCGTCCAGTCGCCGGTCCACGGAGCAGCCGAGGCTGTAGACATATCTGGTGTCAGGACCATGTCCGGTTCAGTGAAACCTTCTTCACCTGCGGCTTCTCCCCAGCCACCCGTGATGGTCTGAAAGAAGATCGAGTTTGGCAAGTAGAACTGCTTCTGGGTCGCAAACTTCGACGCTGGCATGGCTTTGCCGCGCGCGATCCCTGAGAGGTCCGATATAATGCATTCGACCTCGTTGAGGCGGTGGTCTTCGACAAATTTGGCAGCATGTTCGGGGATTTGGTCCATCCAGTCAGCCATGGTCGGTTCCTTTAAAAAATGCCGCGATGCGGGACGCCATTTCCGAGTTATCGGTCGGTGCGTCCAGTTTCGTGCGGCTATCAGCGATGAGGTTGGAAGGGACAATACCCGGCGCGCGCAGATCCAGAAGCATTTCGACGTCGGAGCTTTGGAATTCGGGGTGAGGTTGTACGGATATCGCGCGGCCTTTGTAGGCCAGTACGGCATGCTTGCAGAAATCATTAGACGCGATTGTGCGGGCGTCAGGAGGAGGTGTCACGACTTGATCCTGATGCCACGCGTTCAAGGAGAGATTGCTGTCGTCTTGAAAGGCGTAGTCCACGTTTCCGACCGACCAGCCGTCTCGAAATTTTTCGACCAGTCCCCCAAGTGCCTGCGCCATGATTTGGTGGCCAAAGCAAATGCCAACAAGAGGAATGCCAGCGGCATATATTTTGCGGATGAAGTCTTCGAGTGGGGCGATGAATGGCAGATCGTCGTACACGCCGTGTTTTGAGCCGGAGATGAGCCACCCGTCGGCGTCTTCTGGCGATGCGGGGAACTCCATGTCGACAACGCTCCAGGTTTTGAAACGAAAGCCGTGACCCGCGAGCATTTCTGCGTAAAGCGTGCTGTAGTCGCGCAAGGGCGCGCCTTCGCGTTGCGCGAAGTGGCCGCTTTGTAGAATGCCGATCAGCATGAAACACCAGGAAAAAGAATTGGGTGGACCGTAGCTTTGGGTTTGATCACTCGCAAGAGAAATTTGATCAAATTATTTAAGCCGGTGATTGAAAAGAAAAACGCGCCCCCGGAGACCAGAGGCGCGTGAAAATTGTTCGCCAGAGCTTATTCGGCAGGTGATGTGCCTTTTCCCTTTTTGAGCGGTGCCCAGATGCGCTTGTTCGTGAGGTACAAAAGGACGCTGAGAATCGTCAGGAACAAAACGGCGATAAATCCCGCTTCTTTGCGGGCGTTCATCTTCGGTTCTGCCGTCCACATCAGAAAGGCCGAAACGTCTTGAGCCTGCTGTTCGATGGTCGCTTCGGTGCCGTCTTCGTACTCGACGTCATCGCCCCAAAGCGGGGGGCCCATCGAGAGATAGCCGCCGGAAAACGCCTCGTTCTCGTAAAGAACAGCGCCGGCTTCTTCTTTTTCTTCCCCGGTATAACCGACGAGAAGCGAGGTGATGTATTCTGCACCGCCCATGCCTCTGAAAAGTTGGCTGATGCCAAGTCCGTATGGTCCATGGAATCCCGCACGCTTCTTTGCCATCAGAGACAGATCTGGTGCGTTTTCAAGGCCAGACTCCGGGAAGTGGTCGGTCGGCAATGCTACACGAAAGTCGTCAATCTCGGCATCGAAAACCTCGTAAAATTCGGCATAAGCCCGGACCTGATCATCGGGAAGGTCAGGACCACCGGAATCACCGAGCGTGCGAAACGGTACATACTGCAAACCGTGACAGGCCGAACAGATTTCAGTGTAAACCTGAAGACCACGCTGAAGTTGCATCTGGTCGTAGATGCCAAATGGTCCTTCAAATGAAAAGTCGTAGTCTTCTACATGGCCTGCGCCACCAGCAGCGTGTGCGCCGCCGCCAGCGGCAATGGCCAGTGCTGCGAGAGCGGAAAGAGTGATCTTACGGATCATGGGTAGTGTTCCTTTCATTCCGCCGGAGTGGCTTCGGCTGCGCCTGTGCCGCCGTTTGCCTTGGCTTTGTGGGCCTCGAAATCGGCTTCGATGGTCTCAGGCTGCGGCAACGGTTTCTCGATGACACCAAGGAGCGGCAGGATCACCAGGAAGTAGCCGAACCAATATGCCGAAGCGATCAGTGACAACGACGCATATGGCTCTTCTGCTGGCATGGCGCCAAGCCACATCAGAAAGAAGAAATCCGCAACAAGAAGCCAGAACCACCATTTGAACATCGGACGATATTTGCCGGACCGAACGGAGGATGTGTCGAGCCAGGGAGCAAGCGCCATGACGATAATTGCGCCGAACATAGCGATCACACCGAAGAACTTGGCGTCGACAATGCCACCTGTCACCCAGTTCGCAATGATCACGACCCAGACGTCACCGGTGAAGGCGCGCAAGATTGCGTAAAACGGCAGGAAGTACCATTCGGGCACAATGTGGGTCGGCGTCACCAGCGGATTGGCTTCGATGTAGTTATCGGGGTGGCCGAGATAGTTTGGCATGAAACCGACAATTGCAAAGAAGATCGCAAGGATAACCGCCAATGCGAAAAGGTCCTTGATCACAAAGTAGGGCCAGAACGGGACCGTGTCTTTCTCTGCGTCCTCTTTTGAGGTGCGACGCACTTCAACGCCGGTCGGGTTGTTGTTGCCCGTGGTGTGGAAGGCCCAGATATGCACAACCACAAGGCCAACAATAAGGAATGGTAGCAGATAGTGCAGCGAGAAGAAGCGGTTCAGCGTGGCGTTATCAACCGCCGGACCACCTTGCAGCCACGTCAGGATCGCATCACCCACCAAGGGGATCGCGCCGAACAGGCCGGTGATCACCGTGGCGCCCCAGAAGGACATCTGACCCCATGGAAGCACGTAGCCCATGAACGCTGTGCCCATCATCAGCACGAAGATCAGGATGCCGATGATCCATGTGACTTCGCGCGGCTCTTTGTAAGACCCGTAGTAGAGACCACGGAAAATGTGAGCATAGACTGCAATAAAGAACAGCGATCCGCCGTTCATATGCAGGTAGCGCAGCATGTGACCGCCGTTCACGTTGCGCATGATATGTTCGACGCTGGCGAAAGCCATGTCGACATGCGGCGTGTAGTGCATGGCAAGAGCGATGCCGGTCACGATTTGCATCGCAAGACAGAACGTCAGCACGATACCCCAAATCCACATCCAATTCAGGTTTTTGGGTGTGGGAATCATCAATGTATCATAAAGCAAACCAACAACTGGCAGACGGCGGTGAAGCCACTTTTCGCCCTTCGAATTCGGTTCGTAGTGGTCGTGAGGAATTCCGGCCATCTTTCTCTCCTTTATCCGAGGACGATTGTTGTTTCGTCTGCAAACTCTGCCGTAGGAACCAAAAGGTTCTCAGGCGCAGGGCCGCGACGGATGCGTCCGGACGTGTCGTAGTGTGAGCCGTGGCACGGGCAGAACCAGCCACCAAAGTCGCCAGCGTCGCCCAGTGGCACGCAGCCGAGGTGGGTGCAGACGCCAATTTGAACGAGCCATTCACCGCTGTCGTCGAGGGCGCGGTTTTCATCCGTGGCGGGCACTTCGCCAAGGTTGTTATTACGGGCAATCGGATCGGGAAGATCAGAGACGTCAACGGCGCGTGCCGCCGCTATTTCTTCTTCGGTGCGGCGGCGAATGAACACCGGCTTTCCGAGCCATTTGACGGTCATCTGCGAGCCGGGCTCGAGCCCGGCTACATCAACGCGAACTGACGATAGGGCCTGAACGTCTGCTGACGGGTTCATTTGGTTGACCAGGGGCCAAACAGCGGCACCGACTGCGACAACACCTGCGCCACCTGTGGCGTAGTAAAGAAAGTCCCGGCGTGTGCCTTCGTGATCATCTGCGTGCGACACGAGTTTCTCCATTTATTTCGGGGCGTTTATGCCCAAAACATCCGGGCGGACAGAATCCGCCTGCCTGATGGGGCTATCTAGCGCTATGATTTGTAGTCGTCCAGCGGACAATCGACCGCACCTTCGTTAAAGAAAGGCAAATCTCTGCAAAGATTTGGCACGTTTTGCACCAAATCACGCCTGTCTATCGCATTTTGGGCGATCAGCGTCCCATTCAATGCATCCAGCGTAATCCCCTTCAGGTGTCTGAAGAGAGTTTGGTTACACGGGGACTGTCGCCTGCATTGCTTCGCGCTTCGCAAAACCTTCATACCAAGCGGCCAAAGATGAACGGTTTTCGCGCCAGTTGCGTCCGTTATGCCGCAAATCGAGATAGCCCAGCGCACAGCCCACGGAAATTTGGCCCATTGTCAGCGTCCCGTGAAGGTGGCTCATCCAGCGGTCCTCGAGCACGCTCAGCGCCCGGTCGATCTTGAGCCACTGGCCTTCCACCCAATCGTCAAAGCGTTTTTCTGCAGGGCGCAAGCGGCCTTCGTAGACCATCAGGAGTGCGGCATCGAGTATACCCTCGGCTGTCGCTTCAAGTGTCAGAACCTCAAAGAGGCGCGATTCCGGGTAGAAACCTCCACCAGCCATTTCGTCGAGGTAGCGGCAGATGACGCGGCTGTCATAAATCGCAGGTCCATCGTCCCTGAGCAGGGCCGGGATTTTGCCAAGCGGGTTGGCCGTAATGGTGTCGTCATTGGGAGCAAGCGGCGTTCCGCTGCCGGGAATGAAGGTGACCTGATCCAAAAGGCCGCTCTCGCGCAAAAGTACGTCGACTTTGCGCACATAGGGAGAGGTCGTGCTGTGGAAAAGCGTCATGGCCATCAGGTTGGTTCCTTTGTCTTCATGATCTGATTTGACCATGGGCGATTGACGCATAGTCCTGGCAGCAGGGCCTGCGATCATCAAGCAACGAGTGCGTCATGGTCCACCCCCTGGATGTGCTCAACCGTGAGCGTGCCTTCGGGGCGCGGCTCTGCAAAGCGGACTTCGGCGAATTGCTCGGTACGGCCAACGTCAGGTGTTTCAACCAGGATTTTGAGAGTTTTCCCTATTTGAGCGCAGAGATGCTTTTGAGCAGCAACGCTGCCTGCCGCACGCAGGCGGGCGGCGCGATCTTTAATTATCCGACCATCCACTTGCGGCATCCGGGCAGCGGGTGTGCCAGGGCGGATCGAATAGGGAAAGACGTGGAGCCATGTCAGATCGCAGTCTGCAACCAGTTTGAGCGAGTTTTCAAACATAGCGTCGGTTTCCGTGGGGAAGCCCGCGATGATGTCCGCGCCGAAGGTCATTTCGGGACGAAGGCTTTTCGCTTCGGTGCAAAACGCGATGGCGTCATCGCGAAGGTGCCGGCGCTTCATGCGTTTCAGGATCATGTCATCGCCGGACTGAAGCGATAGGTGCAAATGGGGCATCAGGCGCGGCTCGGTTGCGATGGCTTCCATGAGGGCCGGATCGACTTCGATGGAATCAATCGAAGAGATGCGAAGGCGCGAAAGATCAGGGACCAACTTCAGTATGCGACGGACCAGATCACCAAGTTTTGGTGTTGCGGGAAGATCGGCACCCCAACTGGTCAGATCGACGCCCGTTAGCACAACTTCGTTGAAACCACGGTCTACAAGGCGCTTGATTTGATCAACCACGACACCGGCGGGAACTGAGCGGGAATTTCCGCGACCAAAGGGGATGATGCAAAAGGTGCAGCGGTGGTCACAGCCGTTTTGAACCTGCACGTAGGCGCGATGGCGACCG
>CAJQNG010000158.1 GCA_905479635.1 uncultured Boseongicola sp.
CTAATGCAATGGCGATATGTTCTTCGCGCCGGTTGCTGCCGAAAGAGGATGTTGGGATTCCGTCGTGTCCAACAATATATGGTTTATTGCCGGGATCACGGCGTGGGGCGTCTAATAATAGTTGTTCATACTCAAAACATATAACACCTGCGTCGATGTCACGGATTTGCTTGTCGAGCGCGCGTCGCGGCCAATCCCGCTGAAACAAGCGTGGAAACTTTTGAATAAAATTTACGTCCTTCAAATTGATACCAGTTTGAAAAGTGTTGTTGGACCTCAGTTTGGCTGCAGAAACGTGATGAAGTAAACTGTATGATTGAAGTTTTAGAAGGCCATAAAGCCGGAATGTTTTGGGCGAGATATTCCTGTTTTCGCCTACAGACAGCTTGAAAGAGACCTCCGGCTGGACTTTTTGGCCTTTTGCCTGACCTACGGTGCATCGATGGGCGGATGGACTAAGCCGCTCCGCGGCATTGGCGCATTTGGCTGATGGGGTGACCTGACCGTAGCGGCGGGCATTTTGTGATCTCGGCAACCTGGCTGACAATTGGGGTTTCTCAATCGTCAATCAGGAGGTTCTCATGACAGAGGAGAGAGTAAGCCCGCTACGCCAGCGGATGATCGAAGATATGAACATTCGCGGTACGGGTGAGAAGACCCAAAAGGCGCATATCCGCAACGTGAAGCATTTTGCGGCCTTTCTCGGACGCTCGCCGGACACGGCGACGCCGGAGGAGCTGCGGTCGTATCAGCTCAAGATGACGCAGGACGGGGTATCGGTCAGCACGTACAACATACGGATCATTTCGCTGCGGTTTTTCTTCGGCGTCACGTGTGGGCGCGAAGAGATGAAGCGCTTCATGCAGTTCCATCGCAAGCCCCGCAAATTGCCGATCGTACTCAGCGTCGAGGAGGTAGCCGATGTGCTGGCTGCCGTCCCTGGGCCCGGTCTCAAGTATCGAGCTGCCCTCGGCATCAGCTACGGCGCAGGATTACGCGCCTGCGAGGTGTGCCACCTCAAGGTCACGGACATCGACAGCGGCCGCATGTTGATCCACGTCGATGAGGGCAAGGGCGGGCGAGACCGCAAAGCAATGCTGTCACCCAACCTGCTCGCCTTGCTGCGCGAGTATTGGCTTGAGTCCCGCCCCGAGGGGTGGCTGTTTCCGGGCAAACCCAAGATCAACCCGCTGTCGCCGCGACAATTGAACCGAGCGTTCACCTCGGCCAAACACATGGCGGGCATCAAGAAGGCGGCAACGCTGCACACGCTCCGCCACAGCTTCGCGACGCACCTGTTGGAGGCCAATACCGATGTCAGGATCATCCAAGTGCTGCTCGGCCATGCCAAGCTGACCACAACTGCCCGTTATACGCAGGTTGCGACCAAGACGATCCAAAGCACTGTCAGCCCCTATGAGCAGATCAAGCTGCTGCAAGACGAGACCCTACGACGAGGGATGCAGTAGCGCCCGGGCCCAGTGCCTCGGCCCAAGCTGGAGATCGCTGACATTTTCCGCGCACACGGCCCTGCGTGGCGGCTGACCAATGCGGGACATGTCAGCCTCTCCCAGCTGAAGGTGATGTCGGCGATTGAAGCCTGCCGGACCGAGGCGCTTGGCGGGCATGTGGCGGGCTGCACCAAGTGTGGCCACCACCACATTGCCTACAACAGCTGCAAGAACCGGCACTGTCCCAAGTGTCAGGGACCAGCTGCACGCGACTGGATGGAGGCCCGTGCCGAGGATCTACTGCCCGTGGAGTATTTCCACGTTGTCTTCACCCTGCCAGCCGAGATCGCGCAGATCGCCTATTGGAACAAGAAGGCGGTTTATGGCCTGTTGTTCAAAGCATCCGCCGGAACGGTGATGACCATTGCGGCTGACCCCAAGCGAATGGGCGCGCGGGTCGGGATTACCAGTGTCCTGCACACCTGGGGATCGGCGCTGACGCACCATCCCCACATCCACATGATCGTTCCCGGCGGCGGCCTGTCACCCGACGGCACAAGGTGGGTCGCTTGCAAACCCGGGTTCTTTCTGCACGTGCGGGTGCTGTCGCGCTTGTTCCGACGCCTCTTTCTGGACGGGCTGATGGCGCTGCATCAGGCTGGGGTTCTCGCCTTCTTCGGTGATCTGGAGCACCTGGCGCAAGCCGACGCCTTCACGGACTGGCTCGTCCCGTTCCGCAAATTCGAATGGGTGGTGTATTCCAAACCACCATTCGGCGGCCCCGAAGCCGTACTCGCCTATCTGAGCCGCTACACCCATCGGGTGGCGATCTCGAACCAGCGCCTCGTCAGCGCCGATGCCGATACTGTCGCATTCCGCTGGAAGGACTACCGCGTCAAGAATGGCGATCGCCAGAAGGTCATGCGTCTGGCCACGCCCGAGTTCATCCGCCGCTTTCTCATCCATGTCCTGCCCGACGGGTTGCACCGCATCCGCCACTACGGTCTATTGGCCAGTGGTGTCCGCAAAACCAATCTCACCAGAATCCGCGCGATGCTCTGCGTCCAGCCGCCAGATCAGGCAGATGTCCAAGACACTGAACCAGACGTCACCCCTCTCACGCTGCGCGAACCGTGCCCCTGCTGCGGCGGGCCCATGCGGATCATCGAGATCTTCCGCCGTGGGCAGAAACCGATGTCACGCGCGCCACCAAGGGAGCAGGCCGCATGACCCACCGCCCGTCAAAGATCATCAACCCATGCTGGCTGCTCCATGCAGGACCGGCCCAAACAACCTGCGCCGATCGGTTATCAGCACGACCGCAGACCTCAAATCCACCAAGTCTGGCGGACGCTCTAGGGCGAGAGGGCAGTGATCCCCATGTGTCCAGCGTTGTGAACAACGCGAAGTGGTCCGACGAAACCGCCGTCGCAACAACCGGCGGCGCTATTTCTCCATAGTCATACCAAGACCCTCGCGGCTTCGTCCTTCCGAGGTTTGTCAACGCGGGCCGCCATCTCCTGGCAGGCACTGTCGCGCCACGGCCCGCATCGAAAAACCTTCAGGAAAGCGGTCGTTCGCCGCGCTGTGCTGGAATGGCCGCTGTGCGGGACAAACCGGACATCCTCCGATGCCTCCAAAGCAAGCGTCATTTTCCCTTTCGAGAGGGGAAATTGCTATCGATCGTCTGCTCGGCGGACCGCCGACTAGATAATCGACGGGCCTCGGAAAATCGGACGCGTGGC
>CAJQNG010000159.1 GCA_905479635.1 uncultured Boseongicola sp.
TTTCTCGTATTCGCAAAGGAGCCTCGCATCACAATGTGGCGGTACTATGGCGCCATTTATGAAAACAGTGTCGTTCATCCATCAAGATGCTGGTTTGGCAAATTAAAAAGGCCGCGCTTTGAGCGCGGCCTTATGATTATCGTGACGCCTACGGAAATTAGGGGGTGGCATTGAAGTCCGTAATGGTCGCCGTAGGAACAACCGTGCCAGAGAGAGAACTAGACACATTGTTTGCCAGATCAGTCGTGCCGCCGCCGACCGACGTCAGAACTGCAATCCCGAGGCCAACGATGGCCGCAGTTAGAACAACCCAGTCAACCGTTACGGCACCAGATTCGTCGTTGAGAAAAGTGTTAAATACGTTCATGTGTCCCTCCTAGGGTACGCTTAGTTTCAAACAAGACCTTGACGCGTTAGCGGATCGGCCTCTCACGATCGATCCATTGCCGTCTTGGCATGGGCTTATATGGCCCCGGAATTGGGGCGAGAGTTTGACCCGCATCGTACAATTTTCGTTCGGTAAAGTCGCAGAGAGTGTTTTTTCTAAGTTGCTGAAAAGTAAGGATTCATGGGTCGGAAGCGTTTCAATTGAGGCATTAAAGCATGCCGTGATAGCATCACTTTCCGGAACTCGAGAACAATCTGTCCAAAAGAGCTGGCGTCAAAGTCGGTCTTTTGCGACATCTTTGTGTATTCAGTGAATGAAAGAGATGAATCTTTTGTATATTTCTCGAGTATCCGCCGGTGCTTTGTTTGCGTTGATCGTAAATGGTGCGGTTGCAACGGCGCAGACGTCGCAGGCCGGAGGGGATTTCACCTTCAAGCGCGTAGGGGTGCCCAATGCAAACGGCTCCTCTCGGATAACCGTGCAAATTGATCCGGACCAGCAATTGTTCCGCATAACGCCCGGAGGCGATCCGCGCCGCCCCGGCGATCCGCGACCAGCCGCCGCCTTGCAGCTTCCGGCTGGACTTGTGGCTGCGGGTATTGTGGACTTCTCATGGTATTGGCAGGCGGTATCGCCGAAACGCGGAGTTGATCCGGCAGAGCGCTTCCAGGACGCGCTGATAGCCGTCCAGCGGGGCGCGACCAAAGTTGGCACGCCAAGACTGCAAACGCTAAAAACTATCTCCGAGCGTCACGGCATTGATATCTTGACCTCGACTATTGGCACGGAAGTGTCGCCAGCGTTGGTTCTTGCCGTGATTGCAATCGAAAGCGCAGGCCGTTCTGATGCGGAAAGCCATGCCGGTGCGCAAGGCTTGATGCAACTGATGCCGGCCACCGCGGCGCGGTTCGGCGTTGGTGACAGCCTCGAACCCCGCGACAACATTCGCGGTGGGGTCGCCTATCTTGATTGGCTCCTTAAGCGGTTCGACAGGGATCCCGTTTTGACGCTTGCGGCCTTTAACGCCGGAGAAGGTTCGGTTGACACACATGAAGGCGTTCCGCCCTTCGCAGAAACCCGTGCCTATGTCCCAAAAGTGCTTGCCGCCTGGAACGTGGCGCGCGGCCTGTGCTTGACGCCGCCCCAACTTGTCACCGACGGCTGCGTTTTTGTGGGCCCCAGCGTAGTTTCGGCCAATCAATAACGCGCCGCGACGTGACTCTTTTTAGATTTTAAGCTTCTTGAAAACGCGTTCGGGGATCAGGCGAATAACCGTCATAACCGGCCACCAGATTAGCGGTGAATATAGAGTGTCCTTTTGGCGGTCCGCACCGCGTAGGATATCTGCGGCCACTTTTTCGGGCTGCGCCAGGAATGGAAGCTTGCCCATTCCCCAAGTCATTGCGGTATCAACCGTGCCAGGTTTGACTGTCATAACGTGAACGCCTTTGCGGCCCATACGATTGCGCAATCCCGAAAGATATGTGTGAAAACCTGCCTTCGCAGCGCCGTAGACATAATTTCCGATCCGCCCGCGATCTCCGGCGACGGACCCGATACCCGCGATCACACCGCTTCCACGCGCTTCAAGGACCGGTGCGATCGTGGTCAGGAATTCGGCCGGACCGGTAAAATTGTCGGTAACGGTCCCAAGTATCAGTGAGGGATCCGCGTCAATTTCGTCCTGGGACGGCATTGACCCCACAAAGACCGCAACGCTGAGTGTGCCCTCGATGCTGTCCACTCGTTTGAGAATAGCCGCAAAGCTACGGCTATCGCGTGCATCAAAGGCGATAACTTCCGCCAAAGGCGCGCCGCGGACCGCGCAGTCTGTTGCAGTCGCTTTCATATCAACCGTATCGCGGCCTGCCAGAAGAACACCGTCCCCCCGTTCCGAGGCGAGGCGGGCGAAGCTGCGGGCAATTGTTGATGTGGCACCAAGAATGATCCACGTTTGAGACATCATGCTGCCCTCAGTTTAAGGCGGCGGACGAGGTCTGTTATATAGTGTCCATGGGGATCGGCTGATTTCACGGCTTTGCTCCAGGCAGAAAAGTCAGCATACATCCCACGCACCGTCTCCGGCCATGCAAGGGCGTCCTTCGCGAGATAGATGCGTCCGCCAGCGTCTACCGTGGCGGCTTCTAGTTCGCCGATAAGGCGGGCGGCGGCACTTCGGTTCGGAAAATCGACCGCCAGTGTATAACCCTCCATCGGGAAGGACATATAGCCGGCGCGGCCGGCTCCCATCCGTTTCAAGACAGCCAAGGGCGAGGCCAGTCCTGATCCCGCGATCCGCTCGAGCATTGCGCGAAGGGCGTCCGCGGCCTCGATTGGAACGACGCATTGGAATTGATGAAACCCGGTTTTGCCATAAAGACGGTTCCAGTCATGGACTTTATCGAGCGGGAAAAAGAAGTCGTCAATCGGTTTGACCACTGTGCGCCCCTTGTCAGGGACACGCCGCCAGTATGCGGCATTGAACATCCGAATGACTGAAGGCGCGAGGGCAAACCCCGGCGCATCAACCGGAATACGTTTGCCGCGCTTGGCGGCGGGCACCAGTCCAGCCCCGGTTTCGGCTTCTTCCAGAATGCCACGTCCCAGCTGATCACCGCGCGCCGTCGCATCAATCCAACCTACGGTATATGTGGCCTCCGAGGCGTCCAGCAGGGCCAGAAATTCGTCCCAGCCTTCGACCCGACGCTCGGTTACGATCATGACATCGCCTTTGGCACGCAACATCTGCAGGCGCGCTGAGACAATCGGCCCGGTTTGCCCCAGCCCACCAATCGTTGCCTTATACAGGGTCATGTTCTTTTTTAATGTCAGGACCTTGGGACCATTGGGCGTCATAAGAGTAATTTCCGTCACATGGACCCCAAAGGATCCTGCACCGTGGTGGTTCTTGCCGTGGACATCCATTGCGATGGCGCCGCCAACAGTGGCAAGTCCAGTGCCCGGCATCACCGGGGGCAGCCAGCCTTTTGGCGAAAAAATTTTCAGAAGCTGGCCGATTTGTGCGCCCGCTTCGACATGCAGCGCACCGGTTTGCGGATCAAAATCAAGGACTCGGTCCAACCGTGTCATGTCGATCATGCGACCACCGTCGTTGAGGCAGGCATCGCCGTAGCTGCGACGCATGCCAAGCGCGGGAGCAGGCGTCGCCTTCACCAGCGCCGCCAGAGCAGTTGTGCGTTCTGGCCGGGCAAGTTGCCCGGTCGCGCTGTGAACGCGACCCCAGCCGGTATAGTCCGTTGTTTTCCAGGTCATATTGTGCTCATTTTCGAGCGTCGTTCCGCCAAAGGGAAGATGAGAAGGCCGATTGCGATGGCAAACCAGAGTGTGGTTAAGCGGATGATAAGTGTAGCGGGCAGGGCAATTTCAATCGGAACACCGTAGCCCAGTAAAAGGGCAACCATTGCGGCCTCCGCGCCGCCAAGACCGCCGGGTGCCCCTGTCAGGCCACCGGCAAGCGTCGCAAAGATAAAGATGCCGACAGCGCTCCAGAAGCCAACGTCTGCTCCCATCCAAACCAGCAAAAGATGAAAGGCCCAGCCTTCCGCCAGCCAACCGATCACGCCAAGCGCTCCGGCGGCCACCAGCACAGTGGGGCCCTGGAAGGCTGATAGTGATTTCGAAGCGCGGCGGACGCGAGCGAAAAGGCGTGGAAATCGGCGTGCGCTTGCCAAATGCGCAGTGTCACCAGCCATTCGCATCAGTCGCGGGCGTGTGGCGACAAAGGCTGCGATCAGCGCAAGAATTGCAACCGGCGCTCCGCCGACGACGCCGGTCGTTGAAAACGCAAGGGCGAGCGCAAGAAGGATTGCCATCGCGGCGAGATCTGATGAGCGATCAACCAGCACCAAGGGCGCAGTTCGATCAAAGGCCCACCCGGTTTCGCGTTGAAGCCAGCGCATACGGACAAGCTCACCGATCCGGCCGGGCGTCACGGACATGGCGAAGCCACCAAGGAAATGGCGCAGGTTCTGCCCCAACTGCGTTGGAAGCCCAAGTCGGTTCGCAAAGAGATGCCAGCGGACACCGCGAAGGCCGTAATTAACAAGGCTAAGCGCCAAAAGAGCAATGATTTCAGCTACCGACAGGCTACGCAAAGCGGCCATGGTGTCTTCCCATCCCGTTGCAACTGCAAGGCCCACAAGACCCGCCAGTACCAAAAAGACCAGCCCGCCAAGCAACACATAGTCACGCCAGCGGCGCGATGGGAGCGCTGGGTTGGATGCGCGAGGTGGGTGTGAAAGACTGCTCATTGCCATTGCCTGTCGATTAGCAACAGATCTAGGCAACAATATGAAGCTGTTTCGAATTTATAAACAGTTATTCGGCGTTTTAGCCCAGCATAGGTTCGAAGCTGCGGTTATACGCTGAACGCGTCTGCCCATTGCGGGTGGCTGGCGTGTGGCGCATTCCCAAAATGGCAGAGAGGGATAACCCTCAAGCCATCGGCTATTGCGTTTGCAACCCGTTTTTCAACAAGCTTTGCGCCTGCGCCAGTGCCGAAAAATGCTTTCGGACAGCGGTATGATCCGCACTGACTTAGACGCGGCAATTAAAAACGTCAGATCAGCCTCAGACTCGCCCTGAACCCGCAAAGAGCGCCCCTTAGAGACGCTGATTTCTTTGTGAATTTGGCCAGTCCCTAAAGAATAGT
>CAJQNG010000160.1 GCA_905479635.1 uncultured Boseongicola sp.
TTTCGTGCCCAACTGCCGCGAGATTTCCAATGCTGGCAATCCTTTTGGACCGACCCTGACGAGCAGGCGGAATGCTTCCAAGCGCGTTGGTTGTGCAAGGGCCGCAAAAGCTTCGATGGCAGTGGCCTGTTCCATAGTTCGTTATTGCCCGAATTATCAAAGCTTGACAAGATGCCCTACCTGACTTAGCCAAAAAAACTTCGGTGTTTGCCGAATTGAATATTGGGAGGCGCTTGGATGTCTGGAACATCGATTACGTCTGAAATTGATTTTGATGCCAGCGGCAAGCAGTCAGGGTTTCTGCGCTTACCGCACTCTGTCCATCGCTCGGCCTATGGCTGGATTCCGATTCCCATAGCTGCAATCAACAATGGTGTTGGTCCTACGCTCTTGATGATGGCAGGCAATCACGGCGACGAATACGAAGGCCAAATTGCGATCTCGCGGCTCGCCCGCGAGCTAGAGACAGCAGATATTCGCGGGCGGTTGATCTTGCTGCCAATGGTCAATGCGCCTGCAGCACAAGCCGGTGTGCGTACGTCACCAATTGATGACGGGAACCTCAATCGGCTCTATCCCGGCGATGCCAGCGGGAGTCCGACTGAAATGATCGCGCATTATGTCGAAGACGTCTTAATGCCATTGGCAGACTATTCGGTTGATTTGCATTCGGGCGGCAGCTCGCTTTTCTATCCGCCGACGCTATTGCGTGGGCAAGGGCATAGTGCCGAGGAAACAGAGGCTTTGATCAGCCTCCAGAATGCGTTTGATTTGCCTTATGCATGGGTCTTTACAGGCGGAGGCGGTCGCGGCAGCACTGCGCGGACGGCGATGGGAGCCGCCAACCGAAAAGGTGTGATCAACGTCATGGCCGAACTTGGCGGGGGTGGCGAGGTCACGCCTGACATCCTGAAACGCACCGAACGGGGACTGCGCCGCGTTTTACATAGTCTTGGGATGTTGCCAGACTATGTTCCCGACCACGCACATGGCACGCGAGAGCTGAACGCCAAAGGGTCGGTCCATGCTTACGCGGCAGGTCTGTTTGAGCCCTTGAAAGCCATCGGTGAAGACGTCGCGTTGGGCGAGTTTGTCGGCCTGATTCATCATCCAGACACACCTGAGGCTGAGCCGGACAGGATCATGTCCCCCTATCAAGGGATCGTATTGTGCAGACGCGCCATGGCGCAGGTCGTGCGCGGTGACGCAGTCTATCAAATCGCTTCTGATGTCGAACCCCGCACAGATCAAGAATGAGCAAGCACCCCGTATCACTCGACGACGTCCTTTCTGCTCAGGCTGTACTTGCCGATGTGGTCGTGCGCACGCCCGTGATTGAGAAGGCCGACGTCAATGCAATGCTTGGCGGACGGTTATTGCTGAAGGCAGAAAATTTCCAACGCACGGGTGCGTTCAAAATCCGCGGAGCGTATCACCGGATCTTGAACCTGACGTCCAAAGAACGCGCTCGCGGCACGGTGAGTTATTCGTCTGGAAATCATGCCCTTGGTTTGGCACGCGCGGCTCAGATGTTGGGCTCGTCCGCTGTCATTGTGATGCCCAGTGATGTGCCCGCCGCAAAGAAGAACGAGACCCGTGCCCTTGGCGCAGAGATTGTCACCTTTGATCGCGACACAGAAAATAGCTTTGATGTAGTCGCTCGCATAAAGTCGCAGACTGGCCGCATCGAAGTCCCGCCAAGCGCCCACGGTCAGGTTCTGGCCGGGGCCGGAACTGCGGCCTTGGAACTATTCGAAGACGCGCCTGTGCTGGACGCGGTCTTGGTGCCCTGTGGCGGTGGCGGTCTGACAGCTGCAACAGCTGTGGTCATGGCCGAAGCATCCCCGCAAACCCAAGTTTACGCGGCAGAGCCAGCATTGTTTGACGACACATGTCGTTCGCTTGCCGCAGGCAAACGCCTAGCCAACCCCGTGGGCCGACGTACGGTCTGCGATGCAATCATGACGCCTATTCCAAACGAGGTGACTTTTCCGATCAACCTTGACCTGCTTTCAGGCGGTGTGACGGCGAGCGACGCAGATGTCCGCTTGGCGATGCGCTTTGCCTTTGAGCATTTCAAGATCGTGACGGAACCCGGCGCGGTTGTTGGCCTTGCTGCAGTCCTAAGCGGGCAAGTCGCGATAAAGAACAAGACCATCGCAACCGTGATCACCGGTGGCAATATCGACCTCGCGCGATTCGCAGCGCTCACTGGAGACGTAGAATGACACTTGAACGGCGCCTCATGGCAGAATGGCTGGGGACTTTTTCGCTTTTGGCGACCGTCATCGGCTCCGGCATCATGGCCGAACGGTTGGCGGATGGGAACGTTGCTATTGCGCTGTTGGGCAATACGATTCCAACGGGCGCAATCCTTGTCGTGTTGATCACCATTTTCGGGCCGATTTCGGGCGCGCACTTCAACCCCGCCGTAACACTCAGCTTTGCACTGCGGCGCGAAATCGAAAAACGCGATGCCGTTCTCTATGTGGCTGCCCAAATCTTCGGCGGCATCGTCGGTGTGCTTGCAGCCCATGTGATGTTTGAACATCCACTG
Source organism: uncultured Boseongicola sp. (assembly GCA_905479635.1). Taxonomy (GTDB): domain Bacteria; phylum Pseudomonadota; class Alphaproteobacteria; order Rhodobacterales; family Rhodobacteraceae; genus Boseongicola. Next base: position 2,558 of record CAJQNG010000160.1, read on the forward strand.
TTGGACCCTTCTACCACATCGCGCAGTGGTATTGGCCAATGGACGGGCGAGTTTGTTGCAACCTTTGGTCTGGTCGGCACGATCCTCGCTTGTATCAAAGCGCGGCCTTCTGCGGTGCCGATGGCTGTTGGGCTCTATATTACAGCCGCCTATTGGTTCACGTCCTCCACGTCATTCGCAAATCCTGCGGTCACAATTGCGCGCGGTTTCTCAGACACTTTTGCAGGGATCGCCCCTGTCGATGTCGCAGCTTTTATTGGCATCCAGTTGGCCGCTGCCGTTTTGGCAACCTGGTTCTTTGCATGGCTACTGGAAGAGGCGCAAAATGGCTGAACGGTTTGATTTTGATGAAGTGATTGACCGCCGCGAGGTTCCGGCCCTCAAAGTGCATAGCATGGTACTTGG
>CAJQNG010000161.1 GCA_905479635.1 uncultured Boseongicola sp.
GAACAACGCGGCGGGCAGCACAAACAATGTGCGTTTGCCCTTCTCGCCATTTACGACGACCTGTGCCGCACACAGCGCGATCGCCCAAAATACGTAGGCGTATAAAATCGGCCGCCAGTTGTCGAAGCCGCTGGCAACGCGCCCCGTCTCGAACGCCATTTGCCAAAGGGCCAACGCCGCGCAAAGCAGCGCCGTGCCCCAGACCATCGCCTTGCCCAGACGCCTGCGGGCATCCGAGATGTTGTCTGCCGTGACAGTGTGAAGAAGATCGCCCTCAGTATTCATAGATATACCCTAAGAAGGTGACAGTTCGGAGCAACAAGAGAAAGCAGGCGCGCCGTTTGAGGGGTTAGTTTAGGTCGAAACGGGCGACGTAAATACGCCGCCCGTTCTAATTTCACTCAACACCTATCACAGGCCAAGCGACGCTTTATACACCGCAATCTGGCTATCGCGCCCGATCTGGTCGGTGATCTTCTCCCAAGCCGCCGCAATCGCGTCTGCGGTTTCCTGAGCGGAGCCGTATTGACCAGCATAGCCCTTCGCCAACTCATCCTCGGCAACCGAATAGTATTGGAAGATGCCCGGAATACGAGGCTCAATCGCCGCGTTGGGGTGGTTGTAGCTGTCCGCGTTGGAGCCGAGGTAATCCTGGACATATGCACGGTCATAGCCGGCTTCTTCCCACTCATCATAGTCGAAGTGCGAGTTCCGATAGGGCTGGAAGCCCGACGGATAAGCCGAAGCCCAAAGCGACAGATCCTTGCCACCAAGGTGGGCCGCTGCAGACCAAGCCGCCTTCTTCTTCTTCTCGTCGCCTTCGACCGTGGCCATGACGTAAACGCCCCAGCCGATATAGGCCATATTGGGGGCCTCGTTGCGGGTTTCTTCCCAAGCGCCGGCTTGTGCATTGTAGACGCGCTCGGATGCAGGGTTGATGCCGAAGCCCACCACATCGCCAACGACGGAGGTGTCAGAGGTGCGCGCCGAAGAGCCCACATCGCCCCACCACATCAGCATCGAGCCGGTACCTGCAAGGAATTGCTGGAACGCGGTCGTGCCGGGGTCGGCATTGATCTGGTCGGTGGGGTATGCATCCGCCTCGATCAGGTCCATGACGTCTTGAATTGCCTGCACCCAAGCCGGGTTATTGACCATGGGTTTCATGGTTTCTGGCTCGAACAACCATGCTGGGCTGTTGGGGTGTTTGGCATAGGCCGACGCGCGGTTTTCAAGGAAGTAAAAGCCGAAGCCGCCCCAGCCTTTCAATGGATCGAGGTAGCCGTGTGCTGGCAAGCCTGTCAGCGGGTCTTCCTTGCCAATCAAATCCTTGGAGACTTGGTTGACCTCTTGCCATGTTGTCGGAACCTCTGTTCCGCCGATGCCATCAGGGCCGAAATAGTCCTTGCGATACGAGAATGTATGGCAGTCGCCATCGATCGAGACACGGTAGGTTTTACCGTCCCATGTGCCAACCGGCTCTTTGAGATAATCCACATAATCGTCCATGTCGATTTGCTCTTTGACCCAGTCCGGCATCTCCGAGGCCAGACCTTTGCCAAGCACATCCCCTTCAAACGGCGCACCCATCTCGACGATGTCGAAATCCACAGTGCCAGTCGCTATCGACTGCTGCAGACGCGCGTTATAGTCCGCCTGGGCGAGGTCGACCCAGTTGATCTTGGCACCGGTATAGGCCTCCCAAGACTTCAAAAATCCACGGAACAAGAAGTTGTGCAGGTTTTGGTTGTTCAACCCCATAAAGGTCAGCTCAACGCCCTCGAACTCGCCTTCCGCGACATTGTCTTTGGTTGCGCCAAGGCACAACTCGCCCACTTTTTGCCAGTCGCTGTCGGTTGGAGAGCCAGCGCCCACACCCGGAATTTTAAGAATTTCAGCGCGGACATTGCTGTGCGCAGCGGCCAGCGCGGTTTTTGGCATCATCGCCACCGCACCAAGGGCTGCAGAGCTTTTTAGCATCTGCCGACGGTTCATCTTTTGCGCGGCGACAATATAATTATAGAGATCAACTTTCACGTTTATCCTCCCAGAAAACATCTGATCGTTTTGGCGTGGAAAACGGAAAGGGTCAAAATTTTCGCATTTATTTGAATAGACTGCACCCAAAGGTCCCCCACAGAATGCCGATTATGGGCGATACTTCCTTCAAGTCAACTGGAGTCGTTCGATGGGCGTGGACAGGGTCGACCCCTTTGGCTAGCATCAAATTTCGAGACCTTGGGAGGTACTGCGTGGCGGACGTCAAGATACACGAAATTCGGAAGTCGTACGGCGCTATGGAGGTTATCCACGGGCTCAACATCGACATTGCTGATGGCGAGTTTGTCGCCCTAGTGGGCCCTTCCGGCTGCGGAAAGTCCACGCTTTTGCGGATGATCGCAGGGCTGGAGCCGATCAACGGCGGCACCATTTCCATTGGGGCCCGCGTGGTGAACAACCTGCCCCCCTCCGAGCGCGATATCGCCATGGTTTTTCAGACCTACGCGCTTTATCCGCATAAAACCGTGGGCGAGAATATGGGCTTTGCGTTGAAGGTTGCGAAGGCCGACAAAGCCGAAATTGATCGCCGTGTGAAGGAAGCCGCAGAGATCCTCAGCCTCACCGAATACCTCGACCGCAAGCCGCGCCATCTGTCTGGCGGCCAACGCCAACGGGTCGCCATGGGCCGGGCCATCGTTCGCGACCCACAGGTATTTTTGTTCGACGAGCCGCTGTCGAACCTCGACGCCAAGCTGCGCATCCAGATGCGCACCGAGATCAAGGAACTGCACCAACGCCTGAAGACCACGACGGTCTTTGTCACGCATGACCAAATCGAGGCCATGACGCTTGCCGACCGTATCGTGGTGATGCAAGCAGGCCGCATCGAGCAAATCGGTACCCCCCTCGAGCTCTACGACAACCCCTGCAACGAATTCGTCGCCACCTTTATCGGGGCGCCTTCGATGAACCTGCTCGCAGCTGAAATCACAGACGGCAAGCTGTCTGTGGGAAATCTAAGTTTCGACGGGCCGTCGGGCTCGCAAAAAGCCAAACTCGGCATTCGCCCAGAGCATCTGATCCTCTCCAACGACGGCCTGCCAATGCAGGTCAAAGTGGTCGAGCCAACGGGTGCCGAAACCGTGGTTTTCCTGCGCTATGAAGGCCAAGACGTCACCGCCATCTTCCGCGAGCGCCACGCCTTCACCGCAGGCCAAACCATCCACCTGAAACCCGACCCCGATCACATCCACATCTTCGACGCCGCTACCGGCGTGCGACTTTAAGGAGGCCGATATGCTCAAAGGCATCGATCCCATTCTAAACGCCGACGTACTTTACGCTTTGCGCGCCATGGGCCACGGCGACGATCTGATTATTGCCGACACAAACTTCCCGTCCGACAGCGTTGCGCGGGAGACTGTGTTGGGCGACGTTTTGCGGATCGACCGTCCCGCAGCAGAGGTCGTCAAGGCGGTCCTGTCGCTTTACCCCATCGACACTTTCGTTGACGACGCCGCGGCGAGGATGGAAGTGGTGGACGAGCCTGAAACGATCCTGCCGGTCATGCAGGAGGTGCAGGCTGAGGTTAGCGCCGCAGGCGGCCCCACTATGATGAGCATTGAACGCTTTGCCTTCTACGACCGCGCCAAGCAGGCTTATGCCGTGATCCAAACCGGCGAGCGGCGTTTTTACGGCTGCTTCGCCCTGCGCAAGGGCGTCGTACCGCCCGACGAGGTGTAAGATGGGCAAGGTTGTCATCCTGGGCGTTTTCGTCGCTGACACCGCCTACCGCGCGGACCGCATGCCCAAGATGGGTGAGACTATCATGGGCAATTCGTTCGCGCTTGGTCCTGGCGGAAAGGGGTCCAACCAAGCCGTCGCCTGTGCCCGCATGGGCGCAGACACGCATATGATTTCGAAACTGGGACAAGATGATTTCGCCAATCTCGCTCTGGACACATGGGCCGAGGCAGGCGTAACGCCCCATGTCGAGCAGGTCGCGGGCAGCTACACAGGTGCCGCATATATCTTCATCGAGGAACGCACAGGCGACAATGCGATCATCATCGCCCCGGGGGCTGCGGCATTGATTAGTATCGCGGACATCGAGGAGCAGGCTGAGCTGATCGCAAGCGCCGACGTCTTCGTCACCCAGCTAGAGCAGCCCATGCCGGCCGCCATGCGCGCCTTGGAAATTGCCCGTGCAGCCGGTGTAACCACCCTTCTCAACCCCGCACCCGCGGCCACGCTCCCCGACGGCATGCTCGCGCTTTGCGACTACGTCACCCCAAACGAAACCGAGTGCGAAGCCTTGACCGGCATCGCCGTGCGAACCGAAGCCGACGCTGCCAAGGCCTGTGACGCCTTGCGCGAACATGGCGTGAAAACCCCGATCATCACCATGGGAGAGCAAGGCGCGTATCTCTACGGCCATGGACTCGTTCCCGCAGTTAACGCTGGCACAGTTGTAGAGACAACCGGTGCAGGGGACGCTTTCAACGGCGGCTTCGCGGCGGTGATCTCAGAGAATATGTCGCCGCTCAGGGCTGCCCGATATGGCTGTGCCACGGCGGGCCTGTCTGTGACAAAGGCCGGGACGGCACCGTCGATGCCATCGCGCGAGAGCGTCGAGGTTTTGCTGAGGGCCTAACAATCACTGGTGTTGTCAGACGGATGAGAACCAGTCTCAGTTACCCAGAAAGGGCAATCTGCTCGGCTGCAAGAAGACCGCGCCAAACGGCGAGAGCGTCGGCATGGTTCAGCTTGAAATTGGCTCGGTTGTAGAGCGCGCGCTCCTGGCTGAACTTGTTTTGGACGGAAGCGCCAACGGCGACGAATTTCGGCAAACTTCGTCTTCGTCTAAACCGCAGCATTGCCCGTTCTCGCCTTCGAAAGCTCCCTTTTCATGGTTTGCAAGCAAACCCCTGTCAGGCAGAGGGCGCGATTGTTGAACCCGCGACCGGTTTCCAGCCGGTCCGCCTTCCTGTTTCTCGTCCGCGTCACGAAGCTAGGTCACCGCCCTGCCCGTCTCATGCCGGTTTGCTCTGACAGTGCCGCTGAAGGGTTTAAGTGCGTCCCAAAGAGCGGATGATATTCGTCCTTGTATACGAGATCCGTCAGGTGAAGGATCGTATGATGGACAATAACTAGGCGATAAATTCTGTTTCAGCCAATACCAGGGCAATCGCGTGTAGCCGAGAGAAATACGCATTCATTTCTTGACCGACTGATAAAATTCGAAGTTACTTGTTTCGAACTAATGGGGATTCCACAATGACCAACACTACATATTTCAATCGCCGCTTCTTCTTGGCGACCACCGCCGCCACATCGCTTTTGCTTGGGGCGGGCAGTGTGGCAGCAGCTGAGCCGATTAAGGTAGCTGGTATCTATACCGTGCCGGTTGAACAACAATGGGTCAGCCGAATTCACAAGGCCGCTTTGACTGCGCAAGAACGCGGGGACTTAGAATATACGTTCTCTGAGAATGTCAGCAATACGGACTACGCTCGCGTGATGCGCGAGTATGCTGAGGCTGGTAATACGTTGATCATCGGCGAAGTTTTCGGGGCTGAACAAGAAGCGCGTGAGGTCGCAGCAGACTACCCAAGCGTTGCGTTTTTGATGGGCTCTAGCTTCAAAGAAGATGCGGCACTGCCGAACTTCGCAGTTTTTGACAATTACATCCAAGACGCGTCTTACCTCTCAGGCATCATTGCAGGGTCGATGACGTCGTCTGGCAAAATCGGCATGGTTGGTGGCTTCCCAATCCCTGAGGTCAATCGACTGATGCACGCATTCATGGCCGGTGCGCTCGAAATGAACCCGGATATTCAGTTCCAGGTCAGCTTTATCGGGAGCTGGTTTGATCCGCCCAAGGCAAAAGAGACTGCATTTGCGATGATCGAAAATGGCGCGGATGTGCTTTATGCGGAGCGTTTTGGCGTCTCTGATGCGGCCAAAGAAAAAGGCATTTTGGCCATCGGAAACGTCATCGACACGCAGGCTGACTATCCTGATACGGTTGTCGCTTCTGCTATTTGGAACTTTGAGCCAACGCTGGATACGGCAATTGCAGCGGTGCAAGGCGACAGCTTTGTGGCCGCAGACTACGGTGTTTATTCCTTTATGAGCCAAGGCGGAACAGAGTTGGCCCCATTGGGAACATTTGAGGGAAAAATCCCCGCAGCCGCATTGGAATTGGTTGCCAAACGAGAGGCTGAAATTAAATCGGGCGCATTTTCGGTGACCATTAACGACGAAGAGCCGTCATCTTCCTAAGATACTATGCCCAAGAACCCTGTTGAGGCACTTTGCCTGAACGCAATCACTAAACGATTTGGAGAACTGATCGCAAATGATGCGGTCAGTTTTTCAGTCATGAAAGGTGAAGTTGTCGCGTTGTTGGGTGAAAATGGTGCGGGCAAAACAACGCTCATGAACATCCTGTTTGGGCAGTACACTGCCGACAGCGGAACCGTTGCAGTGTTTGGTGAAACCTTACCGCCTGGGAATTCGCGCGCGGCGTTGGATGCCGGCGTCGGCATGGTACATCAACATTTCACTCTGGCTGACAATCTGACCGTTCAAGAGAATATCACGCTGGGTGCGCGCTCCTTGTTCAGCCCTCATCTTGACCGGGCCGCTTCTCGGGCCAAAATCATAGAACTGTCTGAGAAATTCCACCTTGTTGTATCCCCTGATGCGGACGTTGGCAGCCTGACGGTGGGTGAAAGGCAGCGCGTTGAGATCCTCAAGGCGCTTTATCGAGACGTTCAAATTTTGATCCTGGATGAGCCGACAGCTGTCCTCACTCCTCAAGAAACAGATGATTTGTTCGCCACGCTCAGACTCGCCATTGCCAAAGGGCTGTCTATCATTTTTATTTCGCATAAATTGCACGAAGTCATGGCGATTGCCGACCGCGTTATCGTATTGCGGCACGGTAAAATGACCGGCGGTGCCCGGACAAAAGACACCGACAAACGCGCGCTTGCCGCGATGATGATGGGTGTAGAGGCGACCCCGCCCCAGGTAGCGCCCGTAAATCCGGGCGCGGTGCTTTTTGAACTGCAGAACGTCACCACCCCAGATTTTGGCAATGTCCCTGGTCTGAAATCGGTATCCCTTGCCTTGAAGGCTGGACAGATCATCGGCCTCGCCGGTGTCTCTGGCAACGGTCAAGCGGCGGTCGCTGATATTGTGGGCGGCTTGCACAATCCTTCTGCCGGACGTGTGGTGCTGAATGGCAATACGATCCAAAAATGGAGCCCGCGTGAAGCGGTGCAAAACGGCATCGCGCGCATTCCCGAGGATCGACACAAGACCGGTACGATCGCAGACTTCGACCTGACTGAAAATGCAATACTCGAACGTTACAACACGGATGCATTTAGCAAAGGCGGGTGGCTCAACTGGCGCAGATCGCGGGCTTTTGCAGACAGTATCATCGACAAATATGATGTGCGGTGTCCCGGCGCAGACACTCCAATTCGGCTGCTTTCAGGTGGCAACATGCAAAAGCTGATCCTAGGGCGCGTGCTGGAAGCTGATCCGCAGATCATTCTGGCCAATCAACCGGTCCGAGGCCTCGATATCGGGGCCGTCAATTATGTCCACAGTCAATTGCTGGCAGCGCGCGACGGTGGGGCCGCGGTGCTTTTGATCTCAGAGGACCTGGACGAGGTTATGGCCTTGTCGGATGTTATTCATGTGATCGCTGATGGAAGGTTGTCGCCCGAGTTTAGCCGGGGCCAGATGACACCAGCCCAACTTGGATTTTGGATGGCAGGTCAAGGGTTTGAAACGTCGGTGGCCCATGCGTCTTGAGCCCATCAAAAACCCGTCGCTGGCCCGCAGCCTTTTGCCGCCAGCGAGTGCTTTGGGGGTAACGGTTGTGATCGCGTCCCTTTTGGCGATGGTCGCTGGTGCAAATCCTTTTTCTGTTTTTGGGCTGATCCTCGAGGGCGCATTCGGGTCAAAATTCGCAATCCTGGAAACCTTGAACCGCGCTACGCCTTTGATCTTTACCGGTCTCGCTGTAGCGGTCGCCTTTCGCGCTAAGTTCTGGAACATCGGCGCAGAGGCGCAGCTTTACGCAGGCGCTCTAATGACAGTCTTGCTTGGCACGGGTTTTTTGCCGTGGCCTGGTGTCGTGATCCTTCCGACACTGGCGCTGTTCTCAATCCTAGCGGGCGCCACACTCCTCCTCGTTCCCGCACTCCTCAAAACACGCTTTGGGGTTGATGAGGTGGTCACGACATTGCTGTTCAATTTCATCTTCCTGCTCTTCATCTCAATGCTTCTGGAAGGTCCCCTAAAAGACCCGATGGGCATGGGTTGGCCCAAATCAGCACGGTTGATACCAGAAGCGCGATTGCCACGGCTTGTCGAAGGTCTCAGGCTGCATTGGGGGTTTGCCCTAGCGATCCTGTCAGCCATCGCTGTTTGGATTGTCCAGACGCGTAGCACCTTAGGGTATGAAATGCGCGCCGTTGGGCTGAACAAACAAGCCGCCGCCTTTGCGGGCATCCCTGTGAACATAGTTTTGGTCAAGACAGCGCTTCTGTCAGGTGGCTTAGCTGCACTCGCTGGGTTCTCAGAGGTCGCGGGACTGAAAGGTAGTCTGACGCTCGATCTGTCACCCGGATTTGGCTACACTGGGATCATCGTCGCGATGCTGGCCTTGTTACATCCGCTTGGCGTGATCGTTGCCGCACTATTTGTTGCAGGGATATTTGTAGGGGCTGACAGCATGAGCAGAGCTGCCGACGTGCCGACCTATCTTGCGGACATCATGCTTGCGACAGCGTTACTGTTGATGGTTCTGGCCATCATGCTCACCCGTTTTCGAGTGGTGCGGGATTAATCTTATGGAAATCGTCGAAATCCTGTTCACCGCCAGCTTCTGGGCCGCCGCGATCCGGATCGCCAGCCCATTGATTTTCGCCACGTTGGGTGAGCTGATCTGCGAACGTGCAGGGGTTCTGAATCTTGGCATCGAAGGGATTATGGTTGCAGGGGCTTTTGCGGGCTGGATGGCGGTCTATTCTGGCACGGGGCTTTGGACGGGCGTCTGTGTAGCGATGCTTGTTGGAATGCTGTTCGGCACCCTGCACAGTATCCTGACAGTGCCTTTTGGATTGTCGCAGCATGTGGTGGGGCTTGGGGTGACGTTGCTGGCGACGTCCTCGACCTATTACGCCTACAGGCTTGCCTTGCCCGAGGTTACGAGCCCGCCCAAGATTGAAGCTTTTCAGCCGTTTGAGATACCGATCCTTTCGGGAATACCGCTTCTGGGCCCGGCGCTATTTTCACAAACACCGTTTACCTATCTGGCATTTGTGCTTGTAGCCGTTGTGGCGGTGATCCTGTATCGCACACCGTTGGGGCTTGCTGTGCGGGCCGCTGGCGAAAGCCCCGCGGCGGTTGCGGCGCAAGGACTGTCGGTGACGGCAATCCGTATGGGAGCAGTCATTGTCGGCAGCGGTTTCATGGCGATGGGCGGTGCGTTCTTAACCATGTCCGCTTTTGACAGTTTCTTTTTTGAAATGGTCAACGGGCGCGGCTGGATCTGTATAGCGCTTGTCGTTTTCGGATCTTGGAGACCTGGAAAGGCCTTGTTGGGGGCGGTGCTATTTGCGGCCTTTGACGCGCTTCAGATCCGCGTTCAGCAGACGAATTTTGGATCGCAAATTCCGTATCAGTTTTTTCTGATGATGCCTTATATTTTGTCCATTCTGGCCCTTGTTGTGATGTCGCGGCGCGCCAAAGTTCCTGCCGCCCTGATGGTGCCGTTCAATAAAGGAGAACGCTAATGTTTGATCTCATCGTCAAGGGGGGCGTTCTACCCGATGGGAAAGTGGCTGATATCGGGATCAAAGGCAATAAAATCGCGGCCATTGGGCCGCTCGACGATGCAGAGGCCGCACAGGTCATAGATGCGTCGGGCGATCTGGTCAGCCCCCCATTTGTCGATCCGCATTTCCACATGGATGCGACCTTGTCCTACGGATTGCCACGCATCAACACCTCCGGGACGCTGCTCGAAGGCATCGGGCTGTGGGGCGAACTCAAACAAGTCATGACACAGGATGATGTCGTGGACCGCGCGCTCAAATACTGTGATTGGGCTGCAAGCATGGGTTTGCTGGCAATCCGCAGTCATGTTGACACCTGCGACGACAGGCTGTTGGGGGTAGAGGCATTGCTCGAGGTCCGCAACCAAGTGAAGGACTACATCGATTTGCAGCTGGTTGCCTTCCCGCAAGACGGATTTTACCGCGACGCGACAGCCCGCCAAAACACCATTCGTGCCTTGGATATGGGGGTCGATGTCGTGGGCGGCATTCCCCATTTTGAGCGTACAATGACCGATGGTGCGGCATCAGTGACAGAGCTTTGCGAAATCGCCGCAGGGCGCGGGTTGCAGGTTGATATGCATTGCGATGAAACGGATGATCCACATTCACGGCACATTGAAACACTCGCGCGTGAAACGCAGCGTTTAGGGTTGCAGGGCCGCGTTGCGGGATCACATCTGACCTCGATGCATTCAATGGACAACTACTATGTATCCAAGCTGCTTCCGTTGATCGCGGAGGCAGAGATCAATGTAATCCCCAACCCTTTGATCAACATCGTCCTGCAAGGCCGACATGATACATACCCCAAACGGCGCGGTCTGACGCGCGTGAAAGAGATGCTTGCGCTCGGAATCAACGTCGGTTGGGGGCAGGATTGTGTGCTGGATCCGTGGTACTCGCTTGGTACTGGCGATATGTTGGATGTCGCCTTTATGGGGCTACATGTTGCGCAAATGACCAGCCCGAAAGAGATGCGAACCTGTTTTGATATGGTCACGGTGAACAATGCAAAAACGATGGGCCTGACCGACTACGGTCTGCATGTAGGGGCAAAGGCATCGTTGGTGGTCCTTGATGCGGGGGACCCAATTGAAGCGCTGCGCCTGCGCGCCGGGCGGCTGTGCGTCATTGCAAATGGCTCTGTCGTCAGCCAGACGCCGCGCGCGGACGCATCGCTTACCCTTAAGGGGCGGCCTGAAATGTTGCGCAGGCGGCATAATTCGGGCGATCAGTAATCTATGCGGGCAGTATCAGATGAAGCGGATCTGCTCGTTCTGCCTCCGCCCTGTGCCTTGAAGCTCGGACATAATTCCTAAGTTTGCAGAATGACTCTAAAGCATTGCGATGAAAAAGCAGCCGAAACTCGTTCGCAAATAGTGTTAGAGGGCTGCAAACCTTAGGGTCGCGAAAAGGCGAATGTTTGGTCCTATCCGGATGCTAGATGACCGCCCTACCCGTCTCAAGACACTTTGCTCTGACATCCCCGAGCGCTCGACCTAGGGACTTCCCGCCGTCAGTGCATTCCTACGAAACGCCTCTGGTGCAATGTTCGCTTCGGCCGGCAAGGGAGGATAAGCCACCCGTCCTTGCCCGAGCCTTGGATGCAGCCGGGCTGCCAAGCCCCATGCAACCAGCAGGCCAGCGCCACCGGCAGCGAACACGCCTGAAATCGGGGCGACCAGCAGGACAAGCCAGGCTACTCCGGGCGTGATGATGCCAGATACGTCCCGATAACTTGAGTAAACGGCAGACATTTCTGTCCTCTCAGACGGCTTTACGGCCAGAAGAAACGGCAGCCCTGCCGATACATCCAACAAGATCAAAAAGAACGAGGCCAGCATCAGGCTGAGCACCGCGAGCCAGGGTACGTCAGCCACCAATCCGCCAAGGACAAACAACATTCCTGATACGCAAAAGCCTGTTCGGATGGCATGACGAATAGATCGCCGTTGCATCCATCCCAGCATAAGCGGCGTCACAAAAAGTGCTCCGTTTGAAATTGACAATGCAATTCCGCCAAGCTGGTCTCCAAGCCCATTCTCAATTGCAAAGATTGGCATGTAGACCACATAGACCCACCAACCGCAGGACCGGATGACCGCGAAGGTCCAGCCTGCGATGAGTCTCGGTTTGCCTGCAAACCGGGGCAGGAATGCCAGAGGATTGGTGGGGGCTGTACGGCTTTTGGTGATGAGCTTGCCGTTCCCAAGTCGCATGTAAAGGAACATACCTAGCATAAGCGCGGCTGCTGTCGCCGCGACGATAAAGGGTGCCGGGCTCCACCAACTGAACAGTATGACGCCCACCGCAGGACCAGCGGTCCAGCCAAGCGCACTGTAGAACATGCGCGATGTTTCGCACCGGCCAAGCTCGATTTTAGCTATGTAATCAAGCACATAAGCGTTGAAGCAGACGAAGGTGACAACGGTTGAGATCGTGATCAAAAGCAGTGCTGTCACAATGGCCGCCGGGGAGCCCTGAATAGCAAGCAGAGCGCCTACTGCGAACAAACCAGCACCAGCAGAATATACCCAGCGTCGTGCGATAAATCTGGTCAGATAGGGGACCATCAGTCCGGTAAGCAGAGACACCAAACCGACGGCGAAATAGACCTTGGAGACAATCAGCGCGTCCTGCAGGGCTTGATACATTGCGAGCGGAAAGACCGATATCAAAATACCTCGGGCCATGGCCTCCGCCCCTGCAAGCATCGCAAACCCCCGCACGCTTGGTGCGGGAGCATGGCGCAGCCATTCAGGGATACGGCGCTCAAGCATGGCGAAAACTCACTGTTTCTCCGGCACTTTAGCGGACAGGTTTCACAGCGAGCGTCTGCAAACGACGCTGTGTCGTTTTCAAACATAGCGTCGTTTGCAACAGAAGTTACACGCGTTTCTCAGTCTCGCAGGCTATTTCAGATAAACCGGACCTCATCTTTCTGCCGCGGTTAGGAGCCTTTAAGGTCGGGTATAAATTATCTAATTTCTTTGATGATCATCAAGCAACGCGACACGAAAGCAGCTAAAACGCCTCGCCCAGATGCTTACAGATGAGTTTGGTCTGACAGTGCCCAATCGGCGACTCCCCAAATAGCCCAAGCCCTAAGGTCCGCTGTACAGACAAGGCGAATGTTCGATTGCATTTGAGTCATTCGCCGCCTGATGTTTATCAGTTCGCATCCAGACGCAGAGTTGCGTCACACTGAAAATCGGGCCCGTGTGCGGTTTGCAAACGCAACGAGCGTCAACATAACTGGCACTTCAACCAACACACCGACAACTGTAGCAAGTGCTGCGCCGGAATTGAGGCCAAAAAGGCTTATAGCAACGGCTACTGCCAGTTCGAAAAAATTCGAGGTGCCGATCAAGGCGCAGGGAGCCGCAATGCGGTGCGGCACCTTCAGTACAAATGCTGCCCCGTAAGCGAGTGCGAAGATGCCGTAGCTCTGGATAATGATTGGAACCGCTATCAACACGATAACAAATGGCTCGGAAACAATCACCTGTCCCTGAAGACCAAAAAGGATCACCACCGTCGCGATCAAACCCACCATGGAGTAAGGCTTCATTCGCGCTTGAAATGCCTCGATCACAGCGGCAGTTCTCAAGCGCTTGCGCGTCAAAATCCCGGCGGCTAGCGGCAGCGCGATGAAGAGCAGAACCGACAGAACAAGCGTTTCCCAAGGGACCGAAATATCGGTCACACCAAGAAGGAACGCCACAATCGGTGCAAACGCGATGACCATGATCAGATCATTCACCGACACCTGCAAAAGCGTGTACGTGGCGTCGCCGCGTGTAAGCTGAGACCAGACAAAGACCATAGCCGTGCATGGCGCCGCGCCGAGCAAGATCAGACCCGCGATGTACTGCGTCGCATCCTCGGGCTTAATCCATGGCGCAAAGACATACTGAAAGAAGACAACGGCCAGAGCTGCCATCGTGAAGGGTTTAATGAGCCAGTTCACGACAAGCGTGATCAGCAATCCTCGGGGCTGGCGTGCGACATCACGCAACGAACCGGGATCGACTCCGACCATCATGGGGTAGACCATGGCCCAGATCAAAACGGCAACGACCAGATTGACGCTTGCAAACTCGGCGGCCGCAATTGTCTCGACCAATCCCGGTGCGACGTTCCCAATGACAAGTCCTGCCACCATCGCCAACGCGATCCAAACCGAAAGATACCTTTCAAAAATGCCCATGCCGAGACTTCTTTCTGTTGTGCAATTCAAATTGGTACGCTCAGGTCATGATTGGCAATCCTAAAACGGCTGTGTGCTTACCTGCCTCACACATTTGCGGCTGACGGCGCCGGTGGAGGTATTGTGTCCCGCGTTTGGACAAAAGCAAGAAAGGCGGGGGAATGAACCCTGCTGAGCGAAACAAACTCCTTTAAGGTCAAAGTTTTGCCGCGTTCTGGGAATTGATTGGGGACCAAGCACCGAGGCAGTGTATTTGCCTGTGGTGGTTGGAAAAGGGGCCGCCCTCGATGGACGACCCCCAGCACTCAAATCACTCGTTACTACAAGCATCAGTGTCGCCCATAGGGGCGGCGCTTTTGCGACGCTCGCGCACAAAAATA
>CAJQNG010000162.1 GCA_905479635.1 uncultured Boseongicola sp.
TGACATCGATCCCGAGTTCGGTCAGCATTTCCTCGACGTCCCGAAAGCTTAACGGAAAGCGAAAGTAGAGCCAGACGGCTCGTTGGATTATTGATGACGGAAATCGGTGGCGTGCGTAGGAAATCTTTCTCATTCAACGACAATTACCGGCCGTCAGGCCGATCGTCGAGTTAATGTGACAATGCCTTTGCAAGTTCGAAGCAAGCTTTCGTGGTTTGATAGGCCGCCTCTAGAGCCTCACCTATCGGACGCGCTCGGTGGGCCGTTGAGATGATCTCTACGCCCCAAGGTCCGTCAAAGCCGATCTTATCAATTGCGCGAATGAACGCCGGAACGTCGGCATCGCCTTGCCCGCACAACTCGCGATTGTTGATCGTATCCTCGAGGAGCGAGCCCGAAACGGTGGCCTTCGCGTCATTCACTTCGACGGCAAAAAGCCGGTCATGAGGGACGATTTCGGCCATGGCTTCGTAGTCCAAGCCGGTCCGGAAGACATGCCAGATATCAATCAAAAGCCCGCCGCTAGGGTGTCCAACGTCGCAAACAAGATCGACGATACTCTCGACGTTCGGAAGATAAGAATAGGGCGCTGATTCAATTGCGACACGAATGTCGTAAGCTGCAGCTTCTTCGCAAAGTCCCGCCCAGTTCTCCTTCAAGACATCCGTCTCGATCGGCGCGTTGAGCACACCGGGGCCGATCTTGATGTGGCGGGGCCTTAGCGGCTCCACCGCGGCAAAAAGATCAGCACGCACTTGGTCGGACGACGCGCGAAGGGCACCGGTTTCCCACCAGTCCAGCAGATATTCGAGCTCCACATGAATCATCCCATTGTCGTCGAGGATCTGGCGCAACGCCGGATAACCGATAGTATCCCGGGCCTGCATAAGATCGGCATGCAACAGGCCAAAGCCGCGCCAGCCTGTCCTGCTAGCGGCCTCAATCCGGGTGCGCAGATCAACCGGTGGCGCAGTCTTTCCGCCCCATGCATCGGCGTCGCCCCCTGCGGTCCAGCACGACGCAATCAGGTCGGGAACGGTAGCTCTAACCATCGGTGCCCTCCTTAAACGGTCGTGAATCCACCATCAACAAGAAGCTGCACGCCAGTCACGAAGCTAGCGTCGTCTGAGGCCAAAAAAGCAATTGCAGCGGCCACCTCACTGGCCAGCCCTGCGCGCGCCATCGGCGTCTGATCAATAAGTCCTTGCGAAATTCCAGCATCTTGCGCCTCGGTCATGGGCGTCCAGATGAAACCGGGATGGACAGAATTCACGCGCACACCGCGCCCGGCATAGGTTGCCGCCGCGTTTTTTGTGATCATCGTCACTGCGCCCTTGGATGCCTGATAGGCCGCTACACCGGGTGCGCCAATGATGCCCCACATTGACGAGACGTTGACGATCGACCCGGTGGCGCGCTCAATCATCGAAGGCAGGACGGTCTTCATACCATAAAAGACGCTGCTCTGATTGAGTTTGATCACGCGGTCCCAGTCTTCGACCGAGACATCGGTCAACTCATCATAGGTTCCTACGCCGCCCGCATTATTGACCAGTACATCAACCGGCCCGGCGGCCGCGACAACCTGTGCAACGGCTTCGCGCCATTGATCCAGCGCCGTCACATCACAGGTGATCCATTGGACGTCATCCACCTGCTCGGTTGGGTCGGAAATATCAAAGCCAAAAACCCCGGCCCCTTCCTGTACCAGACGTTTGGCCGTCGCCAGCCCGATGCCTTGCGCCGCTCCGGTCACGATGGCCACGCGGTCTTTCAGACGGTTGTTTTGCATGTTTGGTGCCTCTCGCTCGTAACTAAATTTTCTATCGGTGACGTGCCGCAGTTGCCGGCTAATCGCGCTCCCTGCCGATGACGCTGACGTCCACGCTGACCTGATCTGAATGACATACTAACAGACGTCCACCCAGCGCCGCGTCTCCGACGAACGGAAACAGGCCTCGACCACTTGCATGATCTGATGCCCGTCGCGGAATGTTGGCCAAGCAGATTTACCTGTAGCGACGGAATGAATTACCTCGCAAACTTCGATTGCCTTGAATTCATTATAGCCAAGACCAAAGTTGGCGACCGGCAGAAAGGCCGAGAAATTCCGGCGCTCGGGGCCCACATCTATCGCGCGAAAACCCTGATGGGCAGGATCATCGTTGCTGGAATAGACCTTCAGGCGATTGACCTCATCATAGTTGAAGGCTATCGCGCCTTTTGTGCCGTAGATTTCGTAGGTCTGCAAAAGCCGCCGGCCCGAGGCGACTCGGCTGACATCAATGACCCCGCGCCCGCCATTTTCGAAATTGCACATCAGATTGACCATGTCGGAATTTGTGACATCGCGCACCGCGTTCCGAATGGGCTTTTGCACCTGCACCCCGTAGCCGAATCCGTCGACCACGCTACGTTGAGCTGTGGTGGTAGAGACATCGGCCACTAGGTCGCGCACCGGACCGATCAACATATTGATGAAGCTGAACAGATGCGAGGCGACATCCCCAACCACGCCCGTGGGGGCCAATTCCCCGTCACAGCGCCACATAAAGGGCGTGTCCGGATCCGCCAGAACATCGACATGCATCGAAGCCCGAAACAGCACCAGATCGCCAATTTCACCATTCGCCAGCAGGTCCTGGGTTATTTCATGGACTGGGTTCTTGGGGAAATTGTGGCCCACGCGCGTAATAAGGTCCCGTGCCTCCGCCATCTCCGCCAGTTCCAGCGCCTCCTGTGCGGTCGCGGTGAACGGCTTTTCACAATAGACATGCTTCCCGGCTTCGATCGCAGCCTTGGCCACTTGGTGATGCAGATTGTCGGGAAGGCAGATATCAACCAGATCGACGTCAGGGTCAGACAGAACGTCACGCCAGTCGGTCGTACATCGCGCCTCCGGATATGCGTAGGCGATGGACTTTAGCCTGTCCCCGTCGGCATCGACGATCCATTTGATATCTGCGACGGTTTCATTTTCAGGAAACAGCAATGGTGCATTTCGGTAGCCGAGCGAGTGGCACTTTCCCATCCAACCGCAGGCACCCAAGATTGCGACGCCAATCTTCTTTACCAAGACACTATCCTCCATCCGTTTGCTGGGCGCGGCGCGCAAGGGCCTGTCCTGTGGTTCCGTCAAATATCTGGGCCTGCTCTAGGGTCAGAGAAACACCAAGACGATCGCCGTTGGCTACGCTTCGGACCTCCTTGCTGTGGGTACTGAAGCGCTGGCCGTCCACATCAAGCACGATGCGCTGCGCGCCCTGTATCATCTCATGAGCCCGAACAAGGCCGGTCAGCGCTGCACTTTCGCCCTCAAGCCGCAAAGCATGGGCCGGAACCAAGACCTTTACTGACTTGCCGACAAGCGCGGGGGTGGCTGCAGCCAGATGTGGCGGTAGCGGAAAATCCTTACCGCCCAACCGCGCCGATACCCCCTGCGCATCTCTGACAATCTGCATCGTTACCAGACTGCGCGGCGGGTCGCCCAAGAAACCCGCGGCAAAGCTGCTGTTGGGCCGGTGATAAAGTTCCATCGGAGCGCCTACCTGTTCAATCCGGCCGTCGCGCATCAACACTAACTCATCAGCC
>CAJQNG010000163.1 GCA_905479635.1 uncultured Boseongicola sp.
TGAGGAGGGAGCGGTTCGGGTGGCCGAGCGAGTGCGTCAGGCGGTGGCCCGTTCCCCGGTGCATTCCGGGGAACGGGTGGCACCGGTCAGTCTTACCATCAGTGTGGGCGTGGCGTGCCTGGTGCCAGGGCCAGATATGGAGCCCCAGGAGCTCATCCGTCAGGCCGATGAGGCGCTATACGCGGCCAAGGAGTCTGGCCGTAACCGGGTTATGGTGGCGCGGGATTTCAGGGCGGCGAGCAGCTTTTCCATGCCCGTGATCAAAAGGTCCGAGGCGCGGACAAGTTGGACGTTTAGCGTGGTGTCGAGCACGTCAGAGGAAGTCATGCCCTGATGCACGAAGCGGGCCTCGGAACTGCCGATGATCTCGGCGAGATGTGTAAGAAACGCAATGACGTCGTGCTTGGTGACAGCTTCGATTTCGTCGATGCGGGCGACGTTGAATTCGACATCCTTGGCCTTCCAGACGGCGGCAGCGCTTTCGGTGGGGATGACGCCGAGTGCGGCTTGTGCGTCGCAGGCGTGAGCTTCGATCTCGTACCAGATGCGGAATTTGGTCTCGGGCGACCAAATGGCGACCATGTCGGGGCGGCTGTATCTGGGGATCATCGTGGGGTGCCTTTCGGATTGCGTGTCTGCTCGGTGCGTTTAGACTGGAGCGCGGATGGGAACAAGGAGCACGGGATGCGCTACATTTGCACTGTTCTGGTGATGATCGCTAAACCAGCTTTTGCGGATAGATGGGTAAAGCTGGATGGTGCGGATGTCAGTATAGGCCGGTCTCGGGGCGTTGGATGAGCAGATTGCCTTCACTGGCAGCGCTTGAAGGCTGTTGGTTGATGGTGCGCATGATCGAGCACGCGGATGGGCGTCGCGATGTGTTCGAGGGCGAAAGCATTTTTCACCGCTCGGGACCGCGATTGCTTCAGGACGAAACCGGGGTGCTGACGCCAGCGCGGGGTGGGCATGCATTGAAGGCGACGCGGCGTTACGTCTGGAGCGGCAGTGGCGCGCGAATCGATGTTGCTTTCGGGGATATGAGGCCCTTTCACTCCGTTCCTGTTGGCGTGTCGACTTATGAGACAACGTACCTGTGTCCACCGGATCGATATGAAGTATTTTATGATTTCAATGACTTCCCAAACTGGTCGACGGTTTGGTCGGTTGAGGGACCCCGCAAGGCTTATCGGATGGAAACACGGTTTTCGCGCCTGAAGGACTGACGGGCTTTGGTATTTCGCGCGCTTGCGGGCAGTGGCGTCTAATGCGATAGTCCGTTCAAATAAAACAACAACGTTGAGGGGAAGTTCATGTCCACACTTACAGCCCGCCCTGTGTTGGCCGATCTGTTCGGATCGAACGAAGGCAGTGCTCTGCGCGTGAAACAGATCGTTTTGGTTCTGGCAGGGATCGCCGTGATTGCGATTTCCGCGAAGATCCGTATTCCGATGTGGCCTGTGCCGATGTCGATGGGCACATTCGCGGTTTTGACAATCGGTGCGGCGTACGGCCCGCGTTTGGGTCTTGCCACGGTCCTTGGGTATCTTGCGGTTGGCGCGCTTGGATTTAACGTTTTTGCGGGTTCTTCGGCTGAGCAATACGGGCTGGCCTATATGATGGGTGGCACGGGCGGATATCTGGTGGGTTACGCGCTTGCGGCCTTGGCGCTTGGCGCGTTTGCCCGGGCTGGCTGGGATCGCTCAATCGGGAAGTTGGCGGCGGCCTTGTTTGCCGGTAACGCAATTATCTATATCCCCGGTCTTTTGTGGCTGGGCGTGCTTTACGGCTGGGACAAGCCGATCCTTGCTTGGGGCCTGACACCGTTTCTTGCGGGCGACGCGCTGAAGCTGGTCCTGGCGGTAATGCTGATCCCGGCGGTCTGGAAACTGGTCGGCGACGCGCGCCGTTGATTTTCGGTTTCGCCGCCCATACGAGGGCGGCGACCCGGTTTGCGGCGCCTGGCACGGATTGCCCCGCGTAACCCGCGATTTATGTGAGCCATAAAGAAACAGGGCTTCGCTGGCGTCAGTTTGGGCGCGTTATTTTTTTTAGAAAAACTGGGAGAGCTAACGTGCCGGTCCGTAACCGATTTGCCGAGCTTCACGATGAAATTTCTGGCTGGCGTCAGGAGTTGCATGCGCATCCTGAGTTACAGTTTGATGTTGAGCGAACGGCGGGCTTTGTCGAGGCGCGGCTGCGCGAATTTGGGTGCGATGAGGTCGTCACCGGGATCGGGCGCACGGGTCTTGTTGGGCTGATCAAGGGACGCCACAATGGCTCGGGGCGTGTGATCGGGCTTCGCGCGGACATGGACGCGCTGCCGATCCACGAAGACACGGGCGTTGAATATGCCTCGACGGTGCCGGGCAGAATGCATGCCTGTGGCCATGACGGGCATACCGCCATGCTGTTGGGGGCTGCGAAGTACCTTTCAGAGACGCGGAATTTTGACGGCACGGTTGCGGTGATTTTTCAGCCTGCGGAAGAGGGCGGCGCCGGCGGGCGCGAGATGGTCGATGATGGCATGATGGAGCAGTTTGACATCGACGAGGTGTACGGAATGCACAATGTGCCGGGGCGGGCTTTGGGAGAGTTTGCGATCCGTTCAGGTGCGTTTTATGCCTCGACCGATGAGTTGCACATCACAATCACCGGCAAGGCGGGGCACGCAGCTCAGCCGCATCAGACGGTCGATGCGACGGTGGTTGCGGCTCATGTGGTGACAGCACTTCAGACCATTGTCAGCCGTCAAATTGATCCCGTGGAGCAGGTTGTGGTGTCGATCACGTCGTTTGAGACATCGACCACGGCTTACAATGTTGTGGTGGAAGAGGTCGTATTGAAGGGCACCTTGCGCACCATGACCGAAGAAAACCGCGACTTTGCCAAGCGCCGGATCGTCGATATTGCCGAGGGCATTTCAGCGTCACTTGGGGCAAAAGCGGAAGCTCAGATCGTAGAGGGCTATCCGGTTATGGTGAACAGCGATCGCCATGCCGAGTTCGCGGCGCAAGCGGCGATGAAGGTGGCCGGGGTGTGTGAGACAGCGCCCATTTACCTTTGGGGTGAGGACTTTGGGTTCATGCTGAATGCGCGGCCGGGAGCGTATATTCACTTGGGGATCGGGGACAACGCGCCGCTTCATCATCCAAGGTACAACTTCAACGATGAGGCTATTCCTGCCGGGTGTTCGTTCTTTGTCGAACTGGCAGAGAGCCGTTTACCGGTTGCGGGTTAGGCGCTTGAGTTCGAGCAAAGCGACGCGTCTGCAATCGCGGTAGCGTCGGGCAAAGAGGGGCGGGATCAGTGAGCACAACTTTAAAAGTTACAATTGCGGGCGCGGGGATCGGTGGACTTGCTGCGGCCACAGCGTTGGCGCGGTCCGGGCATCCCGTGACAGTGGCCGAGCGCGCGCCGGAAGTCGGTGAGGTTGGCGCGGGCATTCAGATCAGTCCGAACGGGATGGCGGTGATCCGGGCCATTGGTGCGGCGGACGCTTTGGAGCCAGTCTCGCTGAAGGCCACGGCGGTGCGGCTTTTCGATGGGCCGACGGGACGCGAGATACTGGCGCTTGATCTAAAAAAGTACGGACGCGGGCTTGAGTGGAGGTTTGTGCATCGCGCGCGCCTGATCGAGGTTTTGAAGGCGGCTGCCGAGGGCGCGGGGGCCACGGTTGAAACGGGTCGTGAAATTGAACCGCCCCCCGAGGGCGCGGCCCTGCCGGGCGATGACCTTTTGATCGGGGCGGATGGTTTGCATTCAAAAGTACGCGCGCGGGTGGACGAGGCGTCTAAGCCGTTTTTCACCAAGCAAGTGGCATGGCGCGCTATCATTCCGGGCGATGGACCGTCCGTGGCCGAAGTTCATTTGGGGCCGGGCCGTCACGTAGTGAGTTATCCTTTGCCAGGTGGCATGCGAAACATTGTGGCCGTTGAGGAGCGGTCTGCCTGGGCAGAAGAGGGCTGGAGCCACAGCGATCACCCTGGCAATTTGCGCGGGGCATTTGCGGGTTTCTCTCCACGTGTCCGTGGCTGGCTTGATGCGGTAGACGATTGCTTCCTTTGGGGGTTGTTTCGGCACAGGGTCGCGGATCGGTGGTGGGATCGCCAGCAGGTTTTGCTGGGAGACGCCGCGCATCCGACGCTGCCATTTCTGGCGCAGGGGGCAAACATGGCTTTGGAAGATGCCTGGGCTTTAAGTGATGCCGTGTCGTCGTCACCCTTGGCCGAGGGCTTGCCGCGCTATCAAGACCAGCGGCGTGAACGTGTCTTGCGCGTGGTTGCGGCGGCGACGACCAATGCCCGCAACTATCATCTGAAGTTCCCGCCTGTGCGGTTCGCTGCCCATTCGGTTTTGCGGCTTGCGGGGCTGTTGGCTCCGGCGCAGCCGCTTCGGCGGTTTGACTGGCTTTACGGGCATGATGTGACGAAGGGCGACTGACGCCCTTTTCATTCATCGCGCGTCGTGCTTCACCTTGGGAATGGCACAACATGGCCCCATAACGACAGCATATCGCGCGCGGATCCGAGCGGAACATCTAAGCTCTGATCCGGCGCAAGAAGCCGTTTTGGGCGAACTTGATGGCATTACGTTTGGGCTCAAGTCCGCGCCGCAAAAGGGTGGCAGTCTGGGTTGGATGTTTGCGAAAAAAACCGAACCCGTGCGGGGGCTGTACCTTTGGGGCGGCGTTGGGCGTGGCAAGTCGATGTTGATGGATTTGTTTTTTGAGGCCGCAGGCGTCGAAAAAAGCCGTCGTGTGCATTTTCATGCGTTCATGCAGGAAGTGCAAAGCGCTCTTCATAAGGCACGCCAAACCGGGGTGGAGGATGCGATACGGCCCGTGGCCGATGAAATGGCTGCCGGGATCAGGTTGTTGTGCCTTGATGAAATGCAGATCACGGATATCGCCGATGCGATGATTGTGGGTCGACTTTTCGAGCGGATGTTCGAGGCCGGCGTGACGATTGTGACAACGTCGAACCGCCGACCGGACGATCTCTACAAAGACGGGCTAAATCGCACCCTTTTTCTTCCGTTCATCGGCCTAATTAAGGAAAAAATGAAGGTTTGGGAGCTGTCGTCGCCGCGCGATTGGCGTCAGGATCGGTTGGAGGGGGCGAAGACGTACTTTCATCCTGCCGATGCTTCGGCGCGGGCAGAGATCGCCTTGCTTTGGAGCGATTTCGCGGGTGACGCGTCACATCCGCTGGTCTTGAAGGTTAAAGGGCGCGAGGTGACGATTCCGGCATATGCCAACGGCGTCGCGCGGGCGCAGTTTTACGAGCTTTGTGGCCAGCCCCTCGGGCCTGCCGACTATCTGGCGCTGGCGGATGCGGTGCGGGTTCTGATCCTTGAAGATATTCCGCGACTTTCCAGTGAGAATTATAATCAGGCGCGTCGGTTCGTGACGCTTATTGATGCGCTTTACGAGGCGCGCATACGGCTGATCGCGACGGCCGCTGATCTGCCGGAGAACCTCTATATCGAAGGCGAAGGTAGCTTTGAATTCGCGCGTACCGCCAGCCGCTTGCGCGAGATGCAGTCGGCGGAATGGGTTGAGGAACCCTAACGCATCATCATTCTAAAAATACCGCGGGGAGCAGAGCCCCCATCCCTCAGGCGCGTTCAAGGGCTGCGATAATGCCGCCGAAGTCCTCGGCCTTAAGAGACGCCCCGCCAACAAGCGCGCCGTCAACGTCCGGAACGCCGAAGATCTCGTCGGCGTTTGATGGTTTGACCGAGCCGCCATAGAGGATCAACATGTCGGCGCCTGCAGGGCCGAACCGCGCCGTCAGACGGGCGCGAATGTCGGCGTGCACTTCGGCGATTTCCTCAAGCGTCGGGACTTTTCCGGTGCCGATAGCCCAGACTGGTTCGTAGGCAATGACAGTGGTGTCGCCAGTTGCGCCATCCGGGATCGACCCGGCAAGTTGCGCCGCGACGATATTAATGGTCTGACCTGCTTCGCGTTCGGCTAGTGTTTCGCCGACACAGATCACCGCAACAAGGTCCGCGCCCCATACCGCCTGCGCTTTGGCGACGATATCGGCGTCGGTTTCACCGTGATCAGCGCGCCGTTCTGAGTGGCCGACGATTACATGGCTGCCGCCCGCATCAGCGATCATTTGGGCCGATATATCGCCGGTATGCGCGCCGGAGACGGCCGCGTGACAGTCCTGGCCACCAGATTGGATAGCCGTGCCGGATGCGCGGTCAGACAGGCGTGACAAAAGCGTGGCGGGGGGGCAGATCAGCACGTCACAAGTTGGGTCTGGATGCGCTTTTGCAAGAGCCTCGATTTCGGCCAAGCTTGCCGCTGCGCCGTTCATCTTCCAGTTTCCTGCGGCCAGTTTGCGCGCCATATCTTGTTCTCCGAATTCAGGTTTTGGCGGACAATGGCGGACGGTGCGGGAAGGTCAAGCCTTCGCGGTTGTCTCGCGGTCTGTGACAAGTTCCTCGACGTCTTTGAATTTGATAGATTCGCCGCAGCCACAGGCATCTTCAACGTTCGGATTGCGGAATTTGAAGCCGCTTTCCAAAAGCGAGGTTTCGTAGTCAATCTCTGTGCCAAAGAGGAACATTTGCGCCATCGGGGCGATCATTACGCGCGCACCTTCCTGTTCGACAACTTCGTCCATCGGATCGACCGCGCTTGCATAGTCCATGGTGTATTCCATGCCTGCACAGCCGCCCTTTTTGACGCCGATGCGCAAGCCAGCATGGCCTTCGCGTGTCATTAGCTTCGCAATCTGAGCGATCGCGGCCGGGGTCATCTGGACGGCTTGCTTGCCGGGAATCGAGAACATGGATCGTACTCCTTCAACTACAATTTATGGGTTTGCATGGCGTGAAACAAGCGGGCGGGCCGGATTTCCTGCAACCGTTGCGCCCGGCGCGACATTTCGGGTCACCACTGCACCCGCCCCGACGATCGCGTTGTCGCCGATTGTAACGCCGGGCAAGATGATCGCGCCGCCGCCAATCCAGACATTGCGACCGATTGTGATGGGCTGGCCAAACTCAAGTCTGCTGTTGCGGGTTTCGGCGTCGCGGGGGTGGTCGGCGGAGAGAATTTGTGTGTGTGGGCCGATCTCTGTGTTGTCGCCGATGCGGATCGGACAGACATCAAGAAGAACGCAGCCGTAGTTCATAAACACGGCCGCGCCGAGGTATATGTTATAGCCGTAGTCGACCTGAAGCGCCGGGCGGATGGATGCAGTTTCAGCGCCGCTTCCCAAAAGGTCGCTTAGCAGGCCCACGCGTGTTGGATCGCCCACGATTGTCTGGTTGTAAGCGCGCATGACGTCTTGCGCACGTCGGCGCTCGGCCACAAGTTCGGGATCGCCGGGGCGGTAAAGATCGCCTGCGATCATCTTTTCTTTCTCGGACGGCATTTGGCCTACATGAAGCCGAGTTCGAGGCGGGCCTCATCCGACATCATATCCATACCCCAGGGGGGGTCCCAGACAAGCTCGACGTCGACAGATTTTACGCCGGGCAGCGGTTCGATAGCGTCAGCCACCCATCCAGGCATTTCGCCGGCAACGGGACAGCCCGGTGCGGTCAGGGTCATAATGACAGTTACAGCACCTTCATCGGAGATTTCGATGGTGTAGATAAGCCCGAGGTCAAAAATATTCACCGGAATCTCGGGATCAAACACCGACCGACATGCGTCTACAGCCGCTTCGTGAAGCGGGTGGTCAGTGCTGGATGGCTTTATCAGGGGAGCCCCTTCAAGGGGTGCGCTGCTGTTCATCGAGTGTTCCGCATTTATTTGTTGAGTCTTTATATAGGGTATAGGAATTGATGCGTAAAGTCGCAGTGGCGTCGTCTCGGGCCTTAACTGTTGGTGCGCGACAAAAAGTCTTCGGCGGCCTTGCGGAGTTTTGCGTCACTCGCGGCTTTTCGACCGGGTCCGGACGGCAGCGCTGTGGCGACAAGGCGGTGGCGCACTTCGCGGTTGTCAGAGTCGCGGCTTGCGAGGGAGCTTGAAACTTCGTCGATGGGCTGGTCGAAAACGGGCGCGAGAGACGAGTTTAACGCGACTTCGAAGATCATTGCGTAGTTCACCGCGGTCGGGGTTTCGCCGGATTTGCGAGCAAGGTCCGCGCTTTCACCAATCCATTCCGATAAGCCAAGTCCGCCTTCGATATACCGGATACCTGCGTCGGTTGTGGGAGCGTCTTTGGTCGGGCAGTCCGGGGCCGAGCCGATGTCATGGGTGATACGGAAATCCATCTCGCGGAAGGTCGCGCCACGCGGCGTACGGTCTCTGGCCAGGGTTAGGTTTGTTCCTGCGATGGGGATGCCGAGGGTCACGCCGCCCCCGGTCGCCTCGACGCGTTGCACGGTCAAAGTGAGGGTGAGTTCCGCCTTGGTGATGGCAAATTCCTGAGGCGAAGCGGCGACGGCGGCATCCATTTCGCATTGCGCGGCGACCAGAATATCGGCGGCACGCACGAAGTCTTCGGGGACGCCGGGCGGCACTTGTGGCGAGATTTCGCGGTCGCAGGCGATCAGAAAGCTGGCGGCAAGAACGATTCTGGGGACGATATGGGGCACGGGAAACCTTTCAGAAACGAGCCGTTGCGGACCGTTCGGATGGCGACACATTGATGATCAACGCGCGTCGCAGTCAACGGCCAATGCACGATAGTGGACTTCACGGCGACCGGCCTGATATGGGCAGTAAATCTCGAAAACGGTTGGGTCATGACCACAAAACACTTATTTACCTTGTTGGCGAAAGACGGGGCGGCGCGCACGGGCGTGATCTCGACGCCACGGGGCGACATTCGCACGCCGGCCTTCATGCCCGTCGGAACGGCTGCGACCGTGAAGGCTATGATGCCCGAGAGCGTGCGCGCGACGGGCGCGGATATCTTGTTGGGCAACACCTATCATTTGATGTTGCGCCCCGGCGCCGAGCGGATTGAGCGGCTTGGGGGATTGCACGCGTTTATGAATTGGGACCGGCCGATCCTGACCGATTCCGGAGGGTTTCAGGTGATGAGCCTCGCCGATTTGCGAAAGCTGACCGAAAAAGGCGTGACGTTCAAAAGTCATATAGACGGGTCCAAGCACGAGTTGACGCCGGAGCGGTCGATGGAAATTCAGCGGCAATTGGGCTCGGACATTGT
>CAJQNG010000164.1 GCA_905479635.1 uncultured Boseongicola sp.
TCCTTGCTGCCGTTAGCCGCATCGCAGCGATCCTGCCAAACGATCTCGCCCCGACCAACATGAACGGCCCTTTGCTGCCGTTGACCCATGCCGCTCAATGCTGCGCCAGCAGCCCGCATTGCCGACATTCGCTGCGAGCACATAAAGCTTGAAGGCGCGAACTCACGCAATGCGGGACTTAGCCGCCAATCGAGAGGTCTGGCTGAAGGCCTGCTTCCAAGGCCGACGGTTCAGGCGATCCCTGCACCGATTAGGACAGGCAAGGTCTGCTCGTTGGTCTCCATAGAGAATGCTTGTTCAACTCGGATGGACCCGAATTTCGCTGTTTGGAGTGCATTGCGGATTCTGTTTTCTGACAGCCCAAAGTCTTCGCCATCGGATGCACGCCAATCCCATTGGACAAAGTGTCCGCCGACCTTAAGAAGCCGCGCTAGTGCCAGCACCGCGCCTTCATAATCGGGCAAGAAGCCGCAAACAGACGACGCATAGATCAAATCAAACCCCGATTGCAAATCCGCTTCGCACTGATGGTCGGTTGCCAGAATGTCGCCATGAACGGCAATCACATTCGGGATGTGCTTTTTTTCCAAAACCGCGATCATTTTCTCAGATGTATCGACGGCAATCAGTTCGCCCACAAACGGGGCAACTTTCTGGGCAAGCAACCCGGTCCCGCATCCAAAATCCAGAACCCGCTTCGATGCCCACCCTGGTCCACAAATATCAGCCGTGGCAACCAAGGACGCAAAGGCCTGATCTGCATAGAATTTGACGTCCGAGTTGTCGTCCCAACTGTCTGCATGTTCGTTCCATATGTCAGTCATTCGGTAGGTATTTTCCCATGGAGACGGTGTTGTCGCTTCGGGATACCTCAGCCCAGCCCATATGCTGATAGAGGCGAACATTCTCAGGCATATCGACGTGGGTGTTCAGACGCATTTCGCTAAATCCCTGCCGTGTGGCCTCACATTCTGAAAGCTCGATCAGTTTGCGTCCTAAGCCCTTCCCGACATGATCCGGATGAACCGCCAGGTTCGCCAGTTTCATAAATCCATCACTGGCGATAAGAACGAGACCAGCAATAACTTCATCGCCTTGCACTGCGACCCAGACCTGATTGTTGGCAATGTCCTCCGCACATCCGTCGGAAACCGAAGGCATATCGGAAATGCGCTCCGCGTATTGGGCATATGCTGCGTCAATGCAGGCTGCCAACGCACTGGAATCCGGCACCTGTGCGGTGCGAATGACTGGATCATGAGTCGTCAAATCATTTCCGTCCATCGGGTTTATTTCAGGTGCCTGCATCATAACGCTGAACTCAAAATCAATGAAGCGGACTTTGGCTGCATCGCAGGAGACTGGAAAAAATGGCTCCAAGCCAGACCTCGGATGCAGCGCAGCATCGGTGCCAATCTAATGCGTATGCCTACGCTTCCGGCCCAAAGCTGCCGCTCGTCGGTCTATCTGATGCTGCGCCGCAGCTTCGCCAGACCGGCCATTCGTGCATCGTGCAGCATGTTCTTGAGCCAAATGACCGCAACGCGGACCTTCCTGCCGTTCGTTGCAAGTGCTGTTTGTGCCCTGCCGTACGACGGCTATGCGCGGGTAGCGGATGACCCGCCCCCAGCTTGGACGACCGCGGCTCTTTGGAGAGAACGGACGCAGGTGCTCCATCTGCACTTCTGTGAGCCGAAACAGATCACTCATTTTGTAGGTTTGCGAGGTGCCCGTATCCAGCTGATCCGTCAAATCGCATTGGGGCCTGAGCCCAGGTTTTCCCGACTGCGTAGTGTTTTAGTCCGACGCTCCGGGCCGATTCACAGGCACATTGTCAAATTCTGGCACATCGATCCCGAAACCTGCATTGGCTGAGAGATGATAGGCTTGCTGCAAGATCACATCAGATAGTTGCTTTGCGGCGGGGCGCGGGAGCTCCGCGGCTAGTGCAATGGATGTTTCGATCATTTCGGCGCAGCGCCGCGCAAGCGGGCGCACCAGCCCTTTGGCACCGATTGCTTTTAGAAATAGGTCGAGATCTTCCTTTTTGACATCGTCCACCATACGGGCGCTACCAATGCGGAAGGACATCTCGTGCGTTACACTGTAGTCGAGCATAACAGGATCGATGTCATATGCTGGGGCCAATATGGGTCTTTGGCCGGTGTAGAGCAGGGCGTGGTTTTTCGCGTGATTGTCCGAGTTTCCAAGCAGCATGTTCGCCAGTGTGATCTCGAAGAACGCGATCCGCGCCTTTCCTGGTTGTGCGGTCGCATTCATTAGGCGACCGACGGCGTGGGCATCGAATATCCTGCCAGGCTCTCCTTTTCTCTCGTACTTCAAGGTGTTCCCCAACCCGAGTGCCTGGCAGAAGTCCTCCTGGTGGATACGGTAGACTTTCCCGTCCTCGGTGCGCCGGTCAAATCGCTCGACCAACAGGCCTTGGAGATCACCCTCGCCGATGACACACGTCTGCGCGGTCTTATGCTTCTGGATGCGAGCCATCAGGCGGGTTGCGTGCTGTTCCTGCCGGACTGAGTGCATTTGGTTCGCCTGTGGAACCTTCAGGATATGCGTGGTCGGTGCGCCGCTCCCCTTCTTGGGGAGCGCCAGTCGGCCATCATGTAAACGGGTCATGGCGATCTTCCCTTGCACTCCAGCCAGCGGCGAGGGGTCCTCAGACTGCGGCGGCAGCCGGCGATTATCGCGCAGTGATGTCATGAAACGAGCGAGCTCTTCCGACACTGCGAGCGGCCCTTCGGCATCAGACAGGGCCTCGGGAACTTGCGGTGAGCCGTCCATTAGCTCGTAATCTACGGCCAATAAGCCGGGGCGTTTGACCGGACCGGCGCCCTCCGGAACGCAGCTTATTGAGCCCGGGCAATCGGTCCCTAGGTGGTAAAGCAGCCCAACGATGTCACCTGCGGAGATCGCGTGCTTTTCCATTACTTGGTTGCGCATCTCATTCTCGAAAAGGAGATTCGAGAAGAAGCCCCTGGTAGCAACATCACCAAATGGCTCTTCCCTTACTTGAAGGGAGACCGATATGGGGTGCGGCAGATCGGAAGTCGTGTAGGAGAAGGATATTTCTTCGTTTGGCTCTGATTTCAGTTTGCCGATTGGTTCGTCCGCACCCTCTAGGTACACATCCAGCGTGGTCATGATCGGCTTTCCTTGGTCGGCGCGCCAATGATAACTGTCATGCCCAGATCCCTGCACAACTGAAGGACAAGGCCGACATGAGCCGTCTCCTTACCGTGTTCAATTGCACGGATCGTAGTTCGGGATATGCCAGTCTGAAGCGAAAGATCTTCTTGTGTAATCTTCGATGCTTGACGAACTTGACGAATGGCTCTCCCAAGAGATGCTGGGTCAGTGACAGCAGTGCCGATCATATCGAAGCTCCCAAAATGCGTGCGATCGTTGCCATATGAATGCTGAATAGGGCGGTCACGCCAAAATGGCAACGATCATTGTCATTTTGACGGACGCAAGTCGAGAATAGTTAAAATGGATACGATCGCTGCCATTTTTGCGAAGCTCGAGAATCCGGCTGGGAAGCATGAAGGTAGCCGGGCTGACGAGAGAACAGGCTTTCATTGCCTGCTTCAGGAAGGAAAGCACTGCGCTGAAATTGGGCTGACACCGGACGAATGCGCTCGCAGCGGAGGATCAATCCGAAGAGGGTAAGTCAGGGCCCAGAGACGTCATTCGCCGCATCGCTGCGCCCAGGGGCCCATCGAGCGTTTGCTTCGGGCTCCTTGCTGCCGTTAGCCGCATCGCAGCGATCCTGCCAAACGATCTCGCCCCGACCAACATGAACGGCCCTTTGCGGACATTGAACTGCCTTCCGTCATGCTGCGGTGCGGCCCGTCGAACCGGACTTTCGTGCATTATGCAGCATTTTTGCTGGCTGAAACGTCCGTGTGCGGGACAAAACGGTCGTTCAATTTGAGGGTCAGAAGCAAAAGACCTGATCTTAGTGAAACGCACTTCAAGTGCATGTGACAGTTGTGACTGGTTTTCCAAATCGGCCAATCGTAGCCGAATCTATCTTTAGATTGTCGGTGCGTCTAACCTTTCGAATATTCAAGGGAAGGAAAGCGAATGATCGAAATAGTTCAGATCGTTACCAACATCATTGGGACAATCGCAGTCGTGTTGACGGTAGTTTATCTAGCCGTCCAAATCCGATGTAATCGGCGGAGCAATACTCGGCCACGGTAGCGGCGGCATTGTGTTGTCGCGGGCGGCTTAAAAGTCGGCCACTTTGGCCCTTTCATTTGATGGGAGGGCTTGGGGATTTTCACCGTGGAATTGATTTTTTGTCCCGCTGACTAGACCCACACGAGCCATGTATCAATGACTGCTATCAGACAGGGATGTGCTGAATTTGCGGGAATACACTATATAGGTCAGTATTGTTGACTTAGCGCACAAGGATGGTTATGTTAAGTAAGTGACAGTCGTATTGATTTGAATCGCCTAAAAACCCTGAATTAGCATGTCGATCGCGGATGTGACCTTCTCAAACTCTTCATCGAGCTTTCCAACTGAGGTCTTGAGAATGCCGTTTGGTACCGCCGCCATAAACTGCGTTGCCATAACGACTGGCTGACCTTCGAGGTTAAAAATTGGGTTGAGCCTTGTTGCCGGCTTCGGTGCGCTTGATGTTGGCAGCAACGGTACGACGACCCGAGTGTTCAGATCACTCAACAGATCTGTTTGGACATCCAAAAGGTAACCGTCTCCGGACGGATTAGGAAACACGTCATATTTAGGCATCAGAATTGACGATAACGATCGAGCGGCAAACCATGCTTCTCGACGTATGAGTTAGAACTCCGAATTGCAGCAGCATTCTCAACTTTCCATTGCTCTGCTTTGGCCGCAGCAACTGCGCTACGAACCCCGTCCTCTGCGGCGCGAGACAGATTTATCTTCAATGCTTTTGCTTCTGTAAGCAAAATAGCATCCATCGACAGATTGGTGGGCTTTCGTGTATGAGAATTCATAAGAGCGCCTCCTGAAGCAAGAGTACGCTTTCAGATTATGCGCGTCAATCATGAGCATAAATTATGCGCGAGTATAGTTTATCTTACGTTAGATATACCCACGCAGATCTTTTCCCCAGCCTTCGCCTCTAGTTGGCCCAGTACGCACCAAGCGGGGTAAAAACGGCAAGATTTGTTTGGTTAGGTCGGTTTTCAGCAATTGTTGGGATGGAATCAAGAAAATCGATGCCAAATTCAGACCAGTTAGGCCAAATCGTCACGAAATTGGCGCTGAAAATGAGGCCATACTGGTAAATATTATCATAAAAGGCTAAATCGGTCGAGTTTGGGGTCAAATCTTGCCGTTTTTGATATGGTTCGTGCGTACTGGGCCAACTGGGCCGAGTACGATGAAAGCCTGCGGCGACGCGGTGATCTGACGGTCTGGATCGGCGATGACGCGCTCGCTTTGTGGGCGGCACCACCGCGAATGACGTCTGGTGGTCAGGCCGTCTATTCGGATTTGGCGATCGAGCTTTGCCTGACGCTGGGCATGGTGTTCATGCAGCCTTAAAGCCGAGAACTGGCTTAGTTGTTCGTAGATCAACAAAAAGAGAGAGAAAAACCCTGAGATGGCAGGTAGAAACAACGTCTTCGCGATAGACTTCGACGCAGTTGTTCAAACGATCAAAGACTCTAACGAGAGTTTGGTGAAAAGGCACGAAGATCTCATGGCTGCGCGGGATCGAATACCTGCCGCTCTGCATGCGAATGATGAGGTGGCAAAAGCTAAAAGGTTTGCCGAACAGCTAAATGAGCACGCGTCGTTATGCCGATCGACTCGGCTCAGCGATACAAAGCCGTTGAGAGAGTTGGTGAAGCACGTTGAAGGCTTCTTCAAAAGTATGGAGAACGACACGAAGGTTGCACAAGAAAAAGTTCTTGAGGTTCTTGGCGAAAAAGCTCGCGAGACCTATCCGCCATCACAGTCAGGCAGCGACTGGAACCGAGATGGCGAGTCTTTCTTGGTCGACAACACTACAGGAGAAGTTCTCGGCAGCACCTACCCGACACAATCCGGTCACCCGGCGGGTGCAGAAGCGATCAGAATGTCCTGGGAAATCGAAGATATTGATCGAGAGGCCATGGATCTGGAGGCGCTACGCGAGCATCTGACCGATGCAGCACTGATGAACGCGGCTCGCAAACACCTGAAGTCAAATGGACCGCACACATTGCGTGGCGCTACGTACCGGCAGGTGGCGGTGCTTTGACCCAGCAGATATTGTGCTCTTAGCGCTCCTGCATTGATTGCGCGGGTCAACGGATGTCGTTGTAGTGCTATTTATGAGAATCTACGGATAGGGGCAATTTTTTTGGGCGGTTTTTGTAGTGTTAATTACGAGATATCCACAGGCTCACCTTTTTCGATCGCACCCCCACCTTCTCTAAATCTCCTCCTTCAGCAGCGTTTCCGCATGGCCCATCAGCTGATGGCGCGGGGCATCTTCTCCCAGTCGACTGATCGCCAGGCACATTACTGCGATCGCCCTTGCTGATGCTTGCGGCACCTGGTGTTGGGAACATTCCTTTTATAGCGGAAAGAGCCGTTGGCCCGGCGGAACACGTAGCGGGGGAGCTTGAGAGGCATTTTCTGGTCCATGCTGAGTAATCTCAGCCGCAGCATCACCCGGCGCAACCCCCAACGACCCACCAGACCTGACAAACCACAGCCCAAACCTGACGAAAGTGGTCCTAAAAGCGGTCCCGGAACTGGTCCCACAAAACGCTAAACTCTAAGGTTTTCTTTGTTTTCTTGAAGTTATCTGGGATTTGGTGGTGCCCAGGAGAAGCAATCTACTACTCAGAATTATCATGTAAAAATAGATACTTGTGAGAGGTCTATTTAAAGATTGTGGTCCTAAAAGCGGTCCCGATTTTGGGCCTCAAGTGACGTGGGTGCAAGCCCATTGCGGACCTTGGTGCACAGCGCAGCGAACGGCTTGAGCCAAAAGCTACCGTTTTCTCGGACACGGTAGAAGCATTTTCATTTCGCGACGAGGGAAACTCAATGCCACAGACTTCAGCTCTTTTGCCGTCAGCTTTTCAGGACACCGAAATTTCGGTTCCAGCGAAATACCAGCATCAGGACAACCATACACACTATGAGACCGATCAGGTCCCCGGCTGCATAGATGGCCCAAACTCCGATGACCTTCTCCAAATCAATCAGTCCGGAGTAGACCAGCGTTTGCCCAAAAGAGTTGATAACAGACGACAGGGCGCCCACTGCAATCATACCCTTCCACTGGAGTTTTCTTGAGCGACCGAAATAGAAATCAAAACCGGCAAGCCGCAGTAGCTCGAAGGCAATATATGCGGAGGCTGCCCCAACAAGGAGACTCTCTATCAGAGCTGGTTCAAGGAAATTCAAATCTTCGGACGGGCTGAACAGCAATACAGATAGGCTTGCACCTACTATCAGCGCGGGTATGGCTTTCCAGCCGTACGCCCATGTCGCAAGGACCCTGACACCGTGGGGTAGATAGATCAGACTGGCGAAAACCGTCATTTCCGGCAAAAAGACACTCTGAATCGGAGTGACAACCATTGCGGTCAATCCGTGACATAAGACGTAGGCAAGGACGACGAGCAGAAAATTCATGGAAGGCGCCCAGTGGTTGAGAGTGCAGAGATGATGAGGGAAGAGATGTCTGCCCTTTAACAACAGACCGGCATACTAATCACATAATCAGAAACGCCTGTTGGTTAATGGGTAAGATCACTGCGCACCAAATAGTGCGTCGACTTATAACCCTTGGCTTTTTCGAGAAAACCCAGGGACAACAAGGAACGCAACGCCCTGTGATAAGTGGCCTGCGCGATCCCAGAGGTCAAATCATGTGTTCGGATATCGTCAGACGTAACGACCTCTCCTTGCGCTCCAGATAAGGCATGCGCGGCAAGAAACACGTCCATTTCCACGGGTGTCAATGTGTGGAGCCCGACCTCGTGCTCCATTTCGCGCAGCATGCTACGCAGTTCAAAAAGTGCGGAAATTTTGCTCATATGTCCGATACGCCGATAGTTGCCGCACATGTTTATCACACATT